>JACQHI010000464.1 GCA_016199105.1 Lentisphaerota bacterium
GCTGAACCCCGTCCTTGAGAAACAGCACGAGCTCGAGATCGTTGGTTCCCACGTTCCGAATGATGCAGTCCGCCGGGAGATATTCGCAGAAGGCGGCGAGGAATCGTTCATCCGTTCTGCGGCGGAGCGGGGGGCTGATTTCGGAAACGATGGTGCCGGCCCGTCCGCCGCTGATCAGATGCGCGCCGGGACAGTCGCTGAAGCGGTCGCGCAGATGGTCGGTGATGACCGAATCGCCCAGAATCACCACCCGGACCGGCTCGGGCGGCGGAGGCGCGCCCGATAAGGAGTTCATCGGCTGCACGAGAAGATTAAGGATAAAGATCAGGGCAAAGATTAAGGGGGGCTTCCTATCCTTTTCTGTTGTTTTTCTCATTCCCTTCATCTCACGTGGACGCCAATAGCCCCTCCGCTACCACGCGGTCAGGCCGCCGTCAACGACGAGGTTGTGGCCGGTGACGTAGGCGGAGGCGTCCGAGGCCAGATACACGACGGCGCCCTTGAGTTCGCCGGGCTGGCCCATGCGGCCGAGCATGGTGGACTCGTTGTAGCGGCGGATGAATTCCTTCGGCTGGCCGCGCTCGAAACCGCCGGGGCTGATGGCGTTCACGCGGATGCCGTGCGGCGCGACATAGGCGGCCAGGTCCCGCATCATGGCGAGCGCCGCCCCCTTCGAGGCGGAATAGTCGAGCGTCACGCCCACGAGGTTCGAACCGAGGTAATGCCGGCGGTCCTTCCCGGCCATGCCGGCGATGGAGGCGATGATGACGATGCTGCCTTTCTTCGCCTTGACCATGTACGGCACCGCGTATTTGCAGCAGAAGAAAACCCCCGACACGTTCGTGGCGAACGTCTCGTCCCAGTCCTCGCGCTTGCGGGACTCCAACGGCGCGCTGTTTTTCACGTTCCCGGCGTTGTTCACCAGGATGTCGAGGCGGCCGAACTCCGACAGCACCCTGTCAACGCCCGCCTTGACTGAGTCCTCGTCGCGGACGTCCATTTCCACCGCCAGGATGCGCCGGCCGGTGGTCATGTTCAGGGCGGCGGCGGCGTTGGCGGCGCTGTCCGGGTCGCGGCTGGTGATGGCGACGTCCGCGCCGGCCTCCGCCAGGGCCTCCGCCATGTCATGGCCGAGGTTGCGCGCGCCGCCGGTCACGAGCGCCGTCCGGCCCTTGAGACTGAAGAGCTCCGAAATATTCATGCGGCTGTCCTTTCGTCGAAGCGATGCTGCGCGAAGTCGCGCCAAGCCCATGTATTACCGGATTTCTGGCGGGCTGTCGTGCAAAATCCGGCTGAATCTTGAATCTTGAATCCATCCCCCCATATGGTAACGTTCCCTCCGAAACAGCGCGTGATTGCCGGGGCAGGGGAGAGCGGAGGGATGAGGGATGAAACCGGCAAGCGAGTCGGTCTGCCCGTTCTCCAGCTTGCGAGAGTAACGGTTTCGATGGTATATTATTCGTATCGGGTGAAGGTGATTGGAGATTGAAATGATGCGGGTTGATGTCAAACCGGAGTTGTTGCGTTGGGCGTGCGAACGCGCCGGCTTTGCCACCGATGAAATGGCCGAACGCATTCCGCAACTGGCGGCCTGGGAACGCGGCGAAGTCAAGCCGACGCTCAGGCAGATCGAACAATTCGCCCGGACTGTGCATGCTCCGGTCGGCTATCTGTTCCTACAGGAACCGCCGGTCGAGACGATTCCAATCCCCGACTTCCGCACAATTGGCAATGAGTTTGTCGGCCATCCATCCCCCGATTTACTGGACACCATCTATGTCTGCCAGCAACGCCAGGAGTGGTATCGGGACTATGCGCGCACCATGGGCGAGAAGCCGCTGGCTTTCGTGGGGTCCATAAGCGTGCAGGATGACATTGTCACGGCGGCGGCAACCATCAGGACTGCCCTCGGTTTCGACGTGAATGAACGGCGTCGTATGCCGACCTGGACCGATGCCCTGCGGCACTTCATCGGGCAGGCGGACGATTTGGGCGTTCTGGTCATGAGCAATGGCGTGGTGCACAACAACAACCATCGGCACCTCGATCCGGAGGAATTTAGGGGCTTTGCCCTGTCTGACGATCTGGCGCCACTGGTGTTTATCAACGGTGCGGATACGAAGTCCGCTCAGATGTTCACGCTGGCCCACGAATTGCCCCATATCTGGCTCGGGGAGTCCGCGGTCTCCGATGCCCAACCGATGTTGATGCCGGATCAAGCCGTCGAACGTTGGTGTAATCAGGTTGCGGCCGAACTGCTGGTGCCGCTGGCCGATATACGCATGGAATATGACGCAAGGGACGATTTGCAGCATGAAGTGAATTGGCTGGCGAAACGTTTCAAGGTCAGCACTCTCGTTATTTTACGGCGTATCCACGATGCCGGCGGGCTTAGCCGCAAAGAGTTCTGGGATGCCTACGCGCAGGAGCTTGAACGCCTGAAAGCGATTCCCAAGGGGAGCGGCGGCAACTTCTATCTGACGCTCGGCGCGCGTGCGAGCAAACGTTTTGCCGCCGCGCTGGTTTCCAGTACCTTGGAGGGACGGACGTCCTTCACCGAAACGTTTCGATTGCTCGGCGTCAAGAAGCAGGAGACGTTCCTCGAACTTGGACACAGTCTGGGGGTGGATGTCTGATGGCGTATCTTCTCGATGCCAATGTCTTTATCAGCGCCAAGAATCTGCATTACGGGTTGGATTTCTGCCCGGCGTTCTGGGAATGGCTCATACAGGAGAATGCGGCAGGGCGTCTGTACAGCATTGAGAAGGTGGGTGATGAGGTTTTAGCGCTCGATGATGAGTTGTCGGGCTGGGCGGAAGCGCGGGGCGACAGTTTCTTCCTCAGGCCTGACGCCACCGTGTTTCCGGCGCTGGCCGCGGTGAGCAAGTGGGCTTCCAGTGGTCAGCGTTATGTGCCGGCAGCCGTCAGCACTTTTCTCCAAGTTGCCGACTACTACCTCGTGTCGCACGCAAAGGCGGGTGGACACGTTGTTGTAACGCACGAAATTCCTTCCGCCTCGAATCGCAAGATCAAAATTCCCGACGCCTGCATCGGACTCGGGATCAAGTGCATGACGCCCTATGAGATGCTGCGGCATGAGCGCGCCCGCTTCATCCTGGGGCCGCGCCCATGAGCCAGACCACCGAAAACGCCTTTGACAACATCGCCCACCTCGAAGCCGACCTCTGGGACGCGGCTGTGCACAAACGTCGACATGAACTGGAAAACCTCTTTAACAAGCGACTCACGCTTGACCATCACGGCTATGAAATTGGGAATTACTTTACACAGGTGCTAATGCAGTAGGCTCGGGACAACGCGCCATTCTGTAACGGCGAAAACCGAAGGTACAAACCATGACGGATGAAAAAACGGATGGTCCGAAAAATCCGGAAGCCGCGGAAGAAGGGATGAGGGATAAAACCTGAAACCTGATGGCTGAAAGAAAAGATAGAATCAGAAGAAGGAAGTTTTATGAATTCCGTTCAAGCTCCGGAATCGGAAGAGCCCCACCGGCCCTTTAACGAACTCTCCGTCTTGTTTCCCTTGTTGTCGTTTTACAAGGCGTCCAAATACATTTGGGAAGGCCGACGGGGAGACGACAGAGGCGAGCCGCCCGAACTGACCGACCGGCACGAGCGGATCATGGCTTTGGCCCGGGAACGCGGCCGTCTCACGAATCGTAATGAGCCATAAAACCCATTTCTGACCCATATTTTGACCCATTTCCCCGGTTATGGGTCACGGTTTTGACCCATTCTGACCCATAATTTTGAGGCGAAAGCCGACCCGAGATCACATTAAACTTCCAATATTGCGGAAATTAAGTAAAGTATACTTGACTTAAAAACAGTTCTGCGCGGAACGGAAGGTGTCGCGCGGTTACGTGATCACCAGGGATCCGGACGATTTCGGAGTCATGAACAAAACCGTGATAGTGGTGATGTCTGTGTTCGCGGGAGCCGTGCTGTTGCTGTTCATAGTCGTGCCTGTCCTGGTGATCCGGTTGATGCCCCGGGATATTCCGCCGTTCGACGATGCGCGCCTCAGGCCCGAAACGTTCCAGATAGCCCCCGAATCCAACGCCTACACGTATTTTCTGCAAGCGACCAATTTCCTGGTCTGGTCAACCAACACGGCAGAGGTGGATGCTGTCCTCAATGGAACCGCCGCCGATTTGTCGTTCGCCGTGCAACTGGTTGCCTCCAACCATGCTGCGCTTGCACTGGTCCGACAAGGGCTGACTTGCGATCGGTGTGTCGCTCCGGAGGTGACCGATCTGCTTGCGCCGACTCCAAATCTTACCCCGTGGCTGTATCTGGGCAGAGTATTGGCGATGAAAGCTAAAATCGAGATCAAGGAAGGCGATGCCGGCGGTGCCAAGTCCTCCTCCCTGGAACTTGTCCGCTTCGGTTGGATGATCCAAGATTGTCCCAGTAGCCTGATCCACTATTCGGTAGGGAAAGCTTTGTCAAAAATGGGTGATGATGCCTGTCAAAATCTCGTTTTGTCGGGTCATCTGGATGAAAAGCAGCTTGTTGATTTGTCGAACCGATTGGCTTCGTATGCGCCTTCTCAAAAAGGCTTTGTGCGGGCCATCCAGCTTGAATATCAAATGACATCGAAAACCATAGACGATTTATGTGCCGGCAGATTCATTACCAATCGTGTAAACCAAGCGGTCCGTCGATTTGCTTTTCCCCTTGTTTTTCAACCAAACCGGGCAAAACAAGAAGGATACAAAGCGTACCTTTCAATCATTGATTCTTCCTCCAATTCATTCAAGGTGATAACCTCGATGAAGTCGGAAGCAAAGTCGGAACAAGCGAGTTTTCCCCCGGAGGCGTTCAGGATTCAGAGGCATCTGGCCAGCACTATTGCTGGACTTTTTTCTTTGTCGCCGGTTGACACCTTGGGAAGGGAATGTCGGTCTCGATGCTCCTTCGATGCGACCCGCGTGATCATCGCGCTGCACCGTTACCGGATCCGGTATTCCGAGTTCCCGGAAACACTGGACGACCTGGTCCATGAGTTCCTGCCGGCGGCGCCGACGGACGCCTTTGCTGGGGAGTCTCTGCGATATTCGCCGAAGCGGGGCATCGTCTATTCGGTGGGCAAGAACTGCGTGGATGACGGCGGCTCGGAGGAAAGTCTGGATCCGCCCGAACCGGCAGCCAAGTCGAAAAAAGGCGGCCGCACGAAGGATCTCGTTTTCAGGATCGAGTGACTGTATGGACAATATCCTCTTAATGACGGCCAGTCCGCGGAAGGGCGGGAACTGCGACGACGCGGCCCGCATCGTCCTCGACGAGTTGGACACCCGGGACTTCGATGCGAGGTCCTTCCGCCTGGACGAGTTTCGGATCGAGCGGTGCCGGGGCTGTCTCGCCTGCCAGCGGGGGCAGGTCTGCGGGATCGCCGACGATTTCCAGGCGCTCTGGGGGCTGGTGAAGGCGGCGAAGACCATCGTCTGGTTCGTGCCTGTGTATTGGTGTTCGCCGCCCGGTCTGATGAAGGATTTCATGGATCGCACGGTGGTGGATTTCGCGGCTGGTGTCATGAAGGGCAAGGCCGTTCACCTGGTCAGCATTGCCCAATCCGCCGGCTATGGACCGCAGGAGAAGATCGTGAGCCAGTGGGTGCGCTGGCTGGGCGGGTCTTCGCTCAAGACGAAGTTGAGGCTGGCCGCCTTCCACACGGGCGAGTTGGCGGCGAACGCCCGCGCCGTGAACAAGTTGAAGAAGCTGGCTTGGCGGATAGTGTAAAGCGATGTCACCACACGGAAGCGGCAATGGATGTTTCTGAAAAAAACACGGATCCGTCAGTCATTGCGTGGCAACGGGATAATAAGCTCCGCTTCTGGAGCCGCGTCATCCGGTGGAGCGTTGCCATTCCGCTGATGCTGTTCACCTATCCGTGGTTTGGGCCATTCCTCATACTGCTGGGTTGTGTGCTGATTGCTCCCGACATTGCCGGATATTTTGCGAAGCGGGTGGGCGATCTCCTGTGGCCGAATCGCCAGATTGAAAAAAAACCCTTTTACGACATCCCGGAATCGCTCGTGGCGAAGGGGAAATATGCGGAAGCGGAAGCGGCGTACGAAGCGATCATTCGGGAATTCCCCCGGGAAATCAAGCCGCATGCCGACCTGATCGATATCGCCGTGCGGTGGATGGATGACGCCGAACTCGCGGAGAAGCTTTTCCAGCGGGGGATGAGTCTTCTGGCCGATCCCGTGGACCGCGAGCGCTTGACGGACGCCTATGAACGCAGTCGAAGCCGCCTCAAGACCCACGAAGCGCCCAAGACCATTTCGGCGGAGAAATTGAACGAGGTCAAGGCCCGCTTGGAACAACATCGACGCGAGTTGTGGCGCTGACCGGCCTGGCGGCTCTAGCCACCGGACGGCCTCCGGGGATCGGAGTCGGATCGGAGGCATCGCGCCAGCGCGACTGGTTCGACTTCGCTCATCACAGTTCTGCTCAGGTCAAAGAGCAGCGGGTTCGTAGCTCCCGCTGTACTTTGGAAGCATGTTCCCGGTACAGTGGGCGCTCTTGTCCGCCATAGCCTCCCGGCGACGGCGGAAAGGGCCCACTGGTTTTCCAATGAGAATTGAGCTCCGCGCGTCTAGCCCGTTGTCCCGACGCTTGGCAAATACGGGGCCGATGCATAAGATGATGGGCGCGATGAATGCCGCCATCAAAAGATTTGCGCCGCTGCGGGAAAGATTGTTGCCGTGGCTTGCGATTGTCGTCATTCTTGGCTTCCTGGCGATCCAATTGGATCGCCAGGGGCGCATTGCCTGGTGCGCGTGCGGACGCTGGTTCCCGTGGGATGGCGACATCTGGAGCGCGCACAACTCCCAGCATTTGTTCGATCCGTACAGCTTCACGCACATCCTCCATGGCGTGCTCCTCTGCGGCGTCATCGCGTGGTCGCTTCCGCGCTTGTCCCGCTCTTGGCGGGGCCTGCCGTTGCTGTGGCAACTGGTTGTCGCCATCGGCGCGGAAGCGGCCTGGGAAGCGCTGGAAAATTCCCGCTTCATCATCCAGCGTTATCGGACGGCCACCATCGGGATCGGGTACGAGGGGGATTCCATCGCCAACTCGATGGCCGATGTCCTGTGCTGTGCGCTGGGATTCCTCATCGCCCGGCGTCTGGGGCTCCGCTGGTCCATCGTGTTTTTTGTGGCGGTCGAGGTTGGCCTGCTCGTCTGTGTGCGGGACAACCTGACGCTGAATGTGCTGATGCTGATCCATCCGGTGGACGCGATCAAGGCGTGGCAGATGGGGCGGTAGTTTAGCTTGCACTCCGAACATGGTTCGGTTAAAGAAACAACATGCTGAGTGTTCGCCATAGCGAGGTGTGGATTTTTCGAGCGATTCTGGCATTGGCGCCGCTGTTTCCGTTCCCGTTGACCGCCGCGGATTCGGCCGTGACCGAAATTCGCCTCACACCCGTCCATGGCAAGACCGACGACCGCTCCGGCCATATTCGCCATTCTATCACCCTCAACGCCTCTCTGCCGGCCGGGGAATGGAAGCTGCCCGACCTGCAAGACCGCAAGCCCCTCTTCGGCTTCATCACCCTTGGAAGCGCCCGGCATCTCATCCTCGTTGACCGGGTGCCCGAGACCAATACCGTCTTTGCCGATGTGTTGAGCGGCTTTACCGACGCCGGCGAAGCGACCGCCTCCTTCTTCACGCGCCTCTATGTCGATGTCAACGGCAACGGCAGCCTGCTCGACGACCCTCCGATCCCTACGTCCAGCCGGCAACAGGAAGGCATTCCCGCCGCCTTTTTTTCCCCGATCAGTGTGCCGCTGCCGCTGGGCGGCGCCGACATTCCCTACCGCCTGGCGTTGACCATCGCCGCCAGAACTCCGGCCGACGCAAAACTCCCGACCGAAGAGCTTTTGAAGCGCATCTCGACCAAGCTCGTGTCCCTCACCCGTTTGGAGGGCAGCGCCACTCTCGATGGCAAGGCGTGCCGCCTGACCCTGTCGGACAGCGACCTCAACGGCGACTTTGGCGACACGCGCCGCGACATGCTGTCGCTCGCCATGAACAGCGCCGGCTTCAGTGTGCTCTTCCCTGATATCCTTGGAATCGGCCCCGCCACTTACAGCGTCGAATGGAAACCCGATCGCGGCGTTCTGCTCCTGACGCCGCTGGCGCCCCCGTCCGTCAGCACTCTTGCCTTGCCCGCCGGCTCCGAGCAACTCCAGCTTGACGGTTCCGCGCCGGCGTTTCGCGTCGCGCTGATTCAGCCGGCGGCGAAGCTGCTGTTGCCGCCCTCGACTTATACCCTCGCCGGCTACACGATCCTGCGCGACAGCACCAACGGCAACGCCTGGATACTCCAAGCCAACGCCCCGCCGGCTCATGACTCCGGCGGAACCGTCCTCCCTGCCGGCGGCGAAGCCTCGCTTCCATTCGGTCCGCCTCTGCAATCAACCCCCATCGTCAGGGGGACCGGCCAGAACTTGCGCTTCGGCGTCCGCACGACGGGATGCGGGGGCGAGACCGTGAGCCGGGTCGCCCTGCTGCCGCGCAGCCGGCGCAAGCTGTCTGCCGATCTACAGTACGCAGCGTCCGTCGCCCCTTTCTTCCGGATCGTGGACAAGGACGATCAGACCGTGGCCCGCGGCAAGTTCGAATTTGGATGTGGGGGTTCGTGCTCGGCTGCGTGGTCACGTGGCGTAACCATGACCAACGGACCCTATTCCGTGATCTGCGGTTATACGAACGCGCCGTTCGAGACGCGCGAAGGAAGGACTGTGCTTCCGTGACACCAGCGGATTCTTCGGCGGGGGAACTGCTCCGCGGTTTACGCGCGGCAATGCCATGACGTTCCTGCCAATCATGATTTCCCTGCTGGTGTGGGGAACGGCGGGCGGGTGTCTGTTTGTGCTGCTGTTGAACCGGCGGCTCATTCTGATCCCGGACAGTCTGGTCAAGAAACCCCTGGCCCTGCTGGTCTTTCTTTCGATCATGGGCGGGTGTGTTTGGGCGGCTTTCTTTTTGCCCGTGTGGCCGTGGATCGCTGTTCCGGCGCTGATCCTGCTGCTCGCGCTCGCCGGGGAGGTGAAACTCGCCTGGCTGCGCCGCCGGCATGCGGCTTCGCCCCCCGTGGATAGCGTGCCGCACCAGGTGGATGTGTTCCGCCCGTTCACCACCATGGACATCGTCACGCACCGCTATGAAATCGGCCTGCCCGCCTGGCGGGGACCCGCCTTTCGGATCGCGCATCTCTGCGATCTTCATGTGACGCCCGACCTGCCCGCCGAGTATTACCGGGAGGCGCTGGCGCTGGCCGAGCAATCGAACGCCGACCTCGTTTTTTTTACGGGCGATTTTGTCTCCACCCTGGATTGCCTGCCGCTCCTGGCCGGACTGCTGCGTCCGCTGGGCCGACGCGGGACGTTTGCCGTGCTCGGCAATCACGATTACTGGGCGGATGCCGGCAAAATCGGAGCCGTAGTGCGGAAGTCGGGGATCACGCTGCTCGTGAACGAATCCGTCGAGCCGGAGCTGGACGGACACGGCATCCGGATCACGGGGTGGGATCATCCCTGGGGAAAATCCCGCGCGCCGTTCGTCAAGGCGAGAGACGGGCTCCTGCATCTGGTCCTGTCGCACACGCCGGACAACATTTACACGCTCAGCCGGGCCTCGGCGCACGGCGTCTTTTCGGGGCATTATCACGCGGGGCAGGTCCGGATTCCCGGCCTGGGCTCCGTGGTCATCCCTTCGATCTACGGCCGGCGCTTCGATCACGGGCATTTCGTGGTGCACGGGACACACCTGTTTGTGCCCAGCGGCATCGGCGCGTCGAGTCCGCCCTTCCGGATCTACTGTCAGCCGGATATTTTCCTGGTGGATGTGGCGCCCGGCGCCGGCTGATACGCACTTGCAGTCTCGGCCCGGCTGGGCGTTTCATCGGATCAATTTTCCGTCCCATAATTTTTCCAAAAAAACACGCCAGGGAAGAATATCAATGCCATCGGCGGTGCGACGCGGCGCCGGATCGAGCGACACCAGTACATAGGTTCCGGCTGGATGCTCCTCCTTGAACGCCCGCAAGCCCTTCAGGTGACGATCATTGGCGGACGCGGCGCCTTTGACCTCGACGGCGATTTCGGGTTCACCGAGGATGAAATCCACCTCGAATTGCGAAGCGGTTCGCCAGTATGACAACGGATAAAACAACCCGGAATAGGCCCGATGCGCCATGATTTCCATGTGAATGAAATGTTCAAAGGCTCTGCCGAACAATTCCGAGCCCGGCACGACTGGACCTCGCCGGGTCAGATAGCCGACGATGCCGACATCGAAGAAGAAAAACTTAGGCGCACCGATGAGGCGGCGTTTGGCGCGTTTCCGGAATGCCGGTAGGAAATGGCCGAGAAGGGTGTCCTCCAGGATGCCGAAATAATTTTTGGCCGTCGGCATGCTGACGCCGCAGTCGGAGGCGATATTGTTGAAATTGATCAACTCCCCGTTGCATAAGGCCGCCACTTCCAAGAAGCGGTTGAAGGCGGGGATATTCCGGGTCAGCGCCTCGTCCGCAATTTCCTCCTTAAGGTAGTCACCCACGTACGACTGCAGGAGCCGGGTTGGATTTCGGTGGAGGTAATGGCGGGGAAGAAGCCCCCAGGTTAATGCTTGTTCGATGGAAAAATCGGGGATTTCCGGGTAGGCCAGCGGATGCAGTTCCAGCCGGATGGCGCGTCCGCCGAGCAAATTGGCATGTTTGCGTTTCAATTTTCGGGCGCTGGAACCGCAGAGAATGAAGCGATAACCCCGATTCTCGATCATCCAGTGGACTTCATCCAGGAGATCGGGCACTTTTTGGACTTCGTCAATAATGACGGAGACATTCGTGGGATGAGCGTCTGCCGCAAGTTCCTCGCGCAACAAGGCCGGGTTGGCCAGAAAGCGGCGATAAACATCTGAACGAAGCAGGTCGAACCGGGGGTTATCGGGAAATCGCTGTTTAAGAAGAGTGCTTTTTCCTGTTTGGCGCGGTCCCCACAAAAAACAGGTCTCTTCGTTGGAATAACGCAAATCTATCATTCGTTTATACATGACAATGTAAAATACATATTTAATATGTTATGTCAAGTCTTGTGTTCGCCAATAGAGTCACAGGCCCTGCGCAGGCTCGACGTCGATTTCCGCGAAGACACCGAAGTGGTCGCTGGGCCAGACGCGATGACGGGGCTTGTTCATGACCACGCGGCAGGTCCGTACCGAGGCGAACGGTGCGAAATCGTGAAAGGACCCGAGGAAGAGATAGTCAATCCGTCTGGCATGCCGTTCTGCATGCAGAATTTCCCGGATAAGTTTCCGGGCGAACGCGTTGCGGCGGGTCCATGTGTAGCCGTTCGAGCCGTCGCCGGCTTCCTCCCACATGTCCCGGAAATGAACGGAGAGCCCTGAAAGCGATTGTTTCCCGGACAAGAAACGGATGGAGGCGCTGTCCGGCGTGGCATCGAAATCGCCGGCCAGAATAGGGGGGAATCCCTCGCGCGTCGTGTGGCGGCGGATCAACCCGGCCACCGCCACAGCCTGTAACTCGCGTTCATATTCCCGGTTCAGCTCCCACGAAGGCTTGGCGTTGACAAAGAGCAGCGGTCCGACGGGGGAGGGGGCGGCGATCCTTACCGCGAGGGCCGCGTACAGGTCGAAGCGTGAGTTTTCGGTCAGTTGCAGCGAGAGCAGTTCGACCACCTCCATGGGCCAGCGGCTGGCGATGCAGCAGCCGATGTCGATCCTCTCGGGCGTCTTCACGTCGAACTGGTGTGCGACATGGAAACCCCGGCCTTCGAGAAGTTCCTTCACCTGGTGGCGGTGGCCGTCGAAGCCCGCCTCCTGAAAGGCCATGACATCGGGATCCAGCGTCCGCAACTCCCGGCGTAACAGCCGTTGCCGCTCCGGATAGGGTTCGGCGAATCCCCACAGGTTCAGGGTCAGAACCCGAAGTGGGCGACGGCGGGAAAGGCAGAGACCGGCCATGGTTTCATTCCTATCAGAAAAGAATTGCCGCAAAAGAACACAAAGAACGCAGAGCGGGGCTTCAACTTTGTGCTCTTTGCGATCTCTCGCGGCTAATCACGTGGTAACCGCCTCTGAAACATAAGTTTCTCGCGTGTTTGATCCGCCGGCCTCCGGCGGTGGGTTCGCCGAGCAGTAGAGAACAGTATAGATAGCGGCCATCCGAATGCAAGGCGGCGCAAGGGGTCAGAAGCTGTGAGATTAAGGTGGGTGGATTATGAGGATGGATTTAAGGATAGATAAACAGGATCAGACCCTTCGTCTCCTTCACTCTTAATCCCTTTCCTTTGTCTTCTTGGTGCGTTGATAGTCTTCCGAGACGCCTTGCCTTTCCCCGGGCCTTGCGGTATGTTGCCCGCTTCGCCGTTGCGCCATGACCACCGACTTTAACAATGTGCGGGAAGCGGAAGACTCGCTGGACGCGTTCGAGTCGGAAGAGCGCGCGGAGGCGCTTGCCTGGCTGGCCCGGA
>JACQHI010000462.1 GCA_016199105.1 Lentisphaerota bacterium
ATCCCGTCCCCTACAGTCGGATAGTCGGCGGAAGACCGGCGTTGTCCCAACCACAACCTGTGGGGGAAGGTGGAGTCAATTGAATATGCACTTAAGCGAAATATAAAGGAAAAGGGGGTGTAACATCATGGCCGTAGAGAAAACAATCGGATCGTCCAGTTTGGTTGAAGTGATTGACCGAATCCTGGACAAGGGCGTTGTGGTTGACGCCTGGGTGCGCGTTTCGCTGGTCGGAATCGAAATTCTGGCGGTTGAAGCTCGCGTGGTTGTCGCCTCGGTGGAGACTTATCTGAAGTATGCCGAGGCGATCGGTTTGACCGCCACCGCCGCCGCGTAAATTGCGGGGCAATAACCTGGGGGTTCTGCCGGCTGATCCTTGCCTTGGCCTTCGTAGTCCGCCATATGGCGGACGAAGTAGGCGTCAGTATCCGTCGCCAGAACATTCCAGTTCATCTCTTACAAGAAAGGCGAACAGGCACAATGAGCATGGCTGCCGATTCGATGAAAACGATGACGGCCGACCTGCTGTCGGCCTACGACCAGGGTGTCAAAAACATAACCCCGCTATTTTCCATTGTCGCCCTGTCTCTCGATGTCAACAACAACGACGAGGAGGTGGAAAAACAACAACTGCGCGAAACTCTCTCCCGCAAGGGCAACCTGCGCAAAAAAGATTTTGACCGGATGATGACCGCCATTACCGACCCCGGCAACAATCACTCCAGGGAAAGCCGTCTTTTGCTGCAAGAGTTTCTCAAAGGCCAGCAGGCCATGCTGGAACAGTTGGGCGGCCATTTTGCCCAAATCCGCAATCATATGGAAACGGGCGATATGGGCCGAATCGCGCCGGCTGTTGCGCGCGTCAAGGAAATCATCGGTCACCAGGAACGGGCGCGAAAGGAATTGGAAAGCGACCTGGCCGAACAAGAGAAAGGGCAACAAGAAATCCAAACAGGCATGAAATCGCTCCTGAAGAAAGGACGGGAAGTGGAAATTCGCGACTTCAAGGAGATGCTGGCCGGCATACAGCGCCAGAGCAAAATCCGCAATCAACAAAACCGGTCGCGGCGCGAGACCATCTCCCGCCTGCTGGCCGATTACAAAGAACAGCGTTTGAAAAACGAGAGCATAAGGAGCCTGCAATGAGCACTGCCGCCGGAATGAGAACGATAACGGGCAATATCATGGCCTCGCATCGGATTCGCGCCAAGACCCTGGGCGACCTGGTCAAGGAGGTCGGCCGATCGCTCGCCGACACGCGATCCATGATCGAGCGCACGGTTGTCGCCCGGAAGGCGATGGGCGCGGAACAGGCCGCCGAACTGGCGGGCTTTACCGGCGAGCTGACCAACAGCATGGGCGCCAAATTGAAAGGGTTTCAAAAGGAGTTGGACCGACTGGGCGGGGATCGTGTGTCGAGCGCCAGGGCGCTCAAAGGCCGGCTGCGCAAGGAAGCCGGGGAGTTGCGGCAGTCGGTCAAAACGATGTTGACGGATTTTCACGAGGGCCACGCGGACATGAGCGCGGCCACGCGGAGTCATCTGCGCGGCTTCGCCAAGACCATCGTCAAGGCGGTGGGCGACCTGACGACGGCAACCCAGGGCATGATGAGCGGGCACCGGGCGGAGTGCCGCAAGGCCGGGGATCTCTGGGGCGACATGACACGCACCCTCGCCAAAGCCGGCGGAAAAAGGGTGGCGCGGCCCGTCATCCGGGCGGAGGAAGAAGACGGCCCGGCGAAGAAAGCCGTCCACAAGGTTCAGAAGAAAAGGACAACGGCGACCCCGCACACAGACAAGGCTGTAGCCGTTTAGGCAGCCCTAAACACCCGAGCCGTTGCGAAGGGAAACTCCCATGGCGAATGGAATTCCGGTCGTGATTGATCTGGCGCCCCACGCGGGTTTTGCGGAGGGCAGGCGGACGGTCAAACGGGCGCTTTGCCATATTGAAGCCGGGCATCCGGTGCATTGGTATGGCGGCGAGGAGTTCACCACCGCGGATTTCATCGCTTGCCTGCGCTCGGAGATCCAAGACGACAGCCGTGGGATAAAAATCGACCTGGCCGCCGGAAAGGGCATTTGGACGGACCTGGTAAGAAAGAGGGAATACGATGACGAATGATACTCCAACCGCGATTGAGCCGGCGCCCAACGCCGGTTTTGTCCAGACGCCGAAGGTCCGGCGGACGGTCAACCGGGCGCTCCGTTATATCCGGGCGGGCTACCCGGTGCATTTCCGGGGGCCGGCGGGGACGGGGAAAACGACGCTGGCCCTGCACGTGGCCGCCTGCCTGAAGCGGCCGGTGGCGCTGATCCATGGCGATGAGGAGTTTACCACCTCGGACCTGGTCGGAGGAGAGCATGGCTACCATTTCCGCAAGGTGGTCGATAATTTCATCTCGCGCGTCAAAAAAACCGAGGAGGACATGACGAAACGATGGGTGGATAACCGCCTGACCGTGGCCTGCAAACTCGGGTTCACGCTCGTCTATGACGAATACACCCGCTCGCCGCCGGAGGCGAACAATATTCTCCTTTCCATCTTGCAGGACCGCATCATGGATATTCCGCTCGGGGACGGAGACCAGGACCCGTATTTGAAGGTGCATCCGGATTTCACCGCCGTTTTCACGTCAAACCCCGAGGAATATGCCGGGGTGCATCGCAGCCAGGACGCCCTGCGCGACCGGATGATCACCATCGATCTGGATCACTACGATCACGACACGGAGGCGGCCATTGTGCACGCCAAATCGAAACTGCCGAAACACGACTGCGAAACCATCGTGCGCATCATGCGCCAATTGCGCGACTCGGGCAAATGCGAGTATGAGCCCACCATCCGCAGCGCCCTCATGATCGCCAAAACATTAAAGGTCGAGGCGCTCACCATCGCCCGCAGCAACGGCTTTTTCCGGGAGATTTGCCAGGACATATTTTCCAGCCAGACCAGCCGCGTCGGGTCGAAAACCAACCAGAACGTCGTCAAGGAACATGTCGGCCTATTGATTGAAACCGCTCTTTCATCCGGGATCGGCGCCCCGGCGAAGGAACCGGCCAACAGCAGGACGGCCCGCGCGCGCGGCGAGGAGCTGTCATGAGCCAACCCCCCCATGCTCGTTCGCTCCGGGACGTCCGGGGCGCCGGCCAGGCCCGGCTTTACTCCATTCCCAAACAACAGCGCTCCGTCCATCTGGATTTGTATGTGCTGGCCCGGGAGAAGGACCGCCTTGAAAAGGAGCTTTTCCAAGTCCAGGCGAAAGGCAAACTGATCGCGAAAAGACTGGCGCAGAGCCACAAACGAATGAACGGACTTCTGCGGGAGATTAGCCGGCTCCAGCCGGGAGACCGCAAACACGGCCCGGCGGCGACCTGTCCGGCGAAGCCCGACGAGCGGAGCCGGAAGGGAACGGTAAAAAAAATAAGGCTTGAGTATTAGGAAAGGAATCGGTCATGGACAAGAAGACGAAAAACAACAAAACGGCGGGCGCCATGGATCTGGATCTCGGCATCGGCGGCCTCAGTCTGGGCGGCCTGTTCAAAAGCATGGAGAACCTGATTGATCTGGCCGCGGAACTGAACGAGGCGGGCGGCGCGCTGAACAAAGAGGGCGAGGTGGACTTGGGCCGGCTGCGCAAGGGCATGAAGGCCGTTTACGGCTTCTCCGTAAAAACCATGGCGGGCGGCAAGTCCGTGGTTGAGCCGTTCGGGAATATCAAGAAAACGCCCCAGGGCCCGAAGCTCGAAGAGGAACGGGAGCCGATCACCGATCTCTTCGATGAAAAGGATGAAATCCGTGTCTGTGTGGAAATGCCCGGACTTAACGAGGCCGATATCCAACTGGATATAAAGACCGATATCCTCGAAATCACCGCCCAGACCGGCGACCGGAAATACCGCAAAGAAATCCTCCTGCCCGTCAAGGCCAAACCGGAAAATATGACCTCTGCCTATCGCAACGGCATTCTTGAGCTCAGAATCAAGAAGCCATGAGCCGATCATGAAAGACGCCCCATCGACTCTTCATTTGAAAGTCAAGGAGGCCCTGCCCAAGGATGTCGGCCGGGGCATTGCCCGCCTGGATCCGGACGAGATGAAAGCGCTCGGTTTGGACACCGGCGATATTATCGCGATTGAAGGCAAACGCCTGGCGCCCGCGAAAGCCATGCCCTGTTTTGCCGACGAACGCGGCAAGCATATCATCCAGATGGACGGGCTATGCCGCAAGAACGCGCAAATCGGGATTGATGACAAGGTGTGCGTCCGCAAGACGAAGTCCGCTCCCGCCGGCAAAATCACACTCAAGGCGGCGTCCCTGGCGGGGAGCGTCCAGCGCGACAAGGACACGCAATACTTGGGCTCTCTGCTGGCGGGGCTGGCCGTCTCTTCCGGGGATACGGTGCGAGCCTCGCTCTTCGGTTCCGGTTATTGCGATTTTACGGTTTCGGACACCCTGCCGGCCGGCGTGGTAGTCATCACGACCGCCACCCAGATCCGGATTGAATCCCAGGCTTCGGGTGAAGCGAAATCGGACGGCATTGCCTATGAGGATATCGGCGGACTTTCCTCCCAGATCCAGCGCATCCGCGAAATGATCGAGCTTCCGCTCCGGTTTCCGCAGGTTTTCGAAAGGCTCGGCGTTGAAGCGCCCAAGGGCGTTCTTCTCCACGGTCCCCCCGGAACCGGCAAAACCCTGATTGCCCGCGCCGTGGCCCATGAAACCGAAGCGTATTTCACCCATATTTCCGGTCCGGAAATCATGGGTAAATTCTATGGCGAGAGCGAAGGCCGCCTGCGCGGTGTGTTTGAAGACGCCCAGAAACATGC
The DNA here is from genome assembly GCA_016199105.1 of Lentisphaerota bacterium. Taxonomy (GTDB): domain Bacteria; phylum Verrucomicrobiota; class Kiritimatiellia; order JAAZAB01; family JAAZAB01; genus JACQHI01. Next base: position 4,827 of record JACQHI010000462.1, read on the forward strand.
GCCGGCGATTATTTTTATTGACGAAATTGACGCCATCGCCCCCAAACGCGAGGATATGGGCGGCGAAAAACAGGTGGAGCGCCGCGTCGTTGCGCAATTGCTCTCCCTGCTCGACGGTCTCGAGTCCCGCGGCAACGTCATTGTCATCGGGGCCACCAATATTCCCAATACGCTCGACCCGGCTTTGCGCCGTCCGGGCCGCTTTGACCGCGAAATTTGTGTCCCCATACCCGACCGGCGCGGCCGGCACGAAATCCTGCAGATTCACAGCCGGGGCATGCCTCTGGCGGCGGACGTTGACCTTGACCGCGTGGCCGAGATCACGCATGGCTTCGTCGGCGCCGACCTGCAGGCCCTGGTCCGGGAGGCGGCCATGATCACCCTGCGGACCCTTCTGCCGACGATCGATTTTGAAATGGCCGATATCCCCTACGACACGCTGATGAAGCTCGAAGTGACCATGGATCATGTGCTGGAGGCCATGAAGGATGTCGAACCTTCGGCCATCCGCGAGGTCTTCGTGGAAGTGCCCGACGTATCATGGGACGATGTCGGCGGGCTTGAATCCATGAAGCAGACGCTGAAGGAGGCGGTTGAATGGCCGCTGAAACACGCGGACGTTTTCGCGCAAACCCATTCAACGCCGCCCAAAGGCATTTTGCTCACCGGCGTGCCCGGCACCGGCAAAACCCTGCTGGCAAAAGCCGTGGCGAAACAGTCGGGGGTCAATTTCATATCCGTCAAGGGACCGGAGCTGATTTCCCGGTTCATCGGCGAAAGCGAACGGGCCATCCGGGAAGTTTTCAAAACCGCCAAGCAGGCTTCACCGGCTATTCTGTTCTTCGACGAGATTGACAGTCTCCTTCCGCGCCGCGGTTCGGCCGGCACGGACTCCCACGTCGCGGAACGGGTCGTCAGCCAGTTCTTGACCGAGATGGACGGAATCGAGGAATTAAAAGGCGTTGTGGTTCTGGCGGCCACCAATCGCCTGGATATTATCGATCCCGCTCTCCTGCGATGCGGGCGGTTCGATTTCATTCTTGAACTGCCTTTGCCCGACGAAAAAACGCGCGAAGCCATTTTTCTCATTCACACCCGCGGAAAGCCGCTCGCCAAGGATGTCAATCCGGCCGAACTGGCGCGGCTGACCGAAGGCAAGGTCGGCTCGGATATCGAGGGGTATTGCAGGAAAGCGACCCTGGCCGCCATCCGGGAGTATTTGGAGAAGGGGAAAACAGCGGAGGGCCCCCGGATCGGCGGGAGACATTTCCACCAGGTTCTGCCGGGGCCGGGCAAAGGGGAAAGCGATGGCTCCCACGCCAGAAAGGACCGCGCTTAACATGCAGAACACAGCATCCAGGTCCGCCGGGGGGCATTCCCTGTACGTCTATGGGGTCATCCCGGCAACGGCGCAAAGCGCGCCGGGCCTGAACATTCCAGCGCACGAAACCATCGGCGACATGGGTATCAAGACCCTCTGCCATGAGGAGTTGGCCGTCATTGTGAGCCCGGCCGAACCGCGCGAGCTCGCGAGCCTGCGCAAGGATGAACTGGCGAAAATGCTTCTCGCCCATCAGCGCGTCGTCGAACGGCTCATGGCCTCCTCCGTCGCCGTCATCCCTTTTCGCCTTGGAACCTACGCCGGGACGGAAATAGATGCCGTTGAAATCCTCTCCAAGGGGGCCCGCGCCATTCGCCGGTTGGTCGGCGAGATCGGCGGCCGAATTGAAATGGATGTGGTGGCCACGTATGCGGACTTCGCCTCCGTTCTCAAGGAAGTGGGCGAGGAGGATGATATCCGGAAATTCAAGGAAACCCTCGGCGGCGCGCCCGGGGGCGTCAGCGTGGATGACCGGATGAAGGTGGGCTTCATGGTCAAACAGGCGCTGGACCGCAAACGGCTGGACCTCAGCCGCCAAATTGCCGAACACCTGGCGGCCGCAAGCTGCGCGCAATGCACGCACGAAAACATGGACGACAAAATGGTCATGAACGACGCCTTCCTGATCGAATTCGCGCACCGACGGCCCTTTGAGTTCGCCTTGGACGAACTCGACGCCCGCTTCGCGAAGACGCTTCATTTCCGCTGCGTCGGGCCCCTGGCGCCCTACAGCTTCTACACCCTTGAGTTCAAGCGAATGCGCTGGAAAGATATTGACGCGGCGCGCCGCCTGCTGGGGCTCGGCGAGGCGGCCTCCGCGGAGGAAATTAAAAAAGCCTTCCAGCATGCCGCCCAGGCGCTGCATCCGGACCATAACGGGCAGGCCGCCGACGCCGACCG
>JACQHI010000466.1 GCA_016199105.1 Lentisphaerota bacterium
GAACTGGCGCAACGTGCGCGACATCGAGTTCGTCGCCCTGCATTACTGGGTCGAAAGCCGCGTGCCATTCAAGAGCATCGACGGCGCAACGCGCGAAGCCCGACTCCAGTGGAAGCCGCGGATGCGGTTGACGGACGATCACACGGACAAAGGCGCGCCGTATTACGTGGAGAACGTGGGCGAGGCGCTGGAGAAACCCGGCGAATGGTATCTCGATCGGCCGAGCGGACGCCTCACCTATCTCCCCCGCGGCGGCGAGACCATCAAAACGGCGGACATCGTCGCCCCGCGTCTGCCGCAACTCGCGATCCTGCGGGGCGACGCCGCCAGGGGCAAGCCGATCGAGCATGTACAGTTCGAGGGGCTGACCTTCAGCCATAGCGAATGGGTGCCGGGCCAGGAAGCCCTGACCGCCGCGCCACAGGCGGCCTGTCACATCCCCGGCGCGCTGAGTTTTCGGCACGCGCGCCAGTGTGGCGTGCGGCAGTGCGCGATCGAGCACGTGGGGAGTTACGGCGTCGACTTGATGGAGGGGTGCACGGACGTTCAATTGACGGGCAATCGCATCGCCGATCTGGCGGGGGGCGGCGTAAAGATCTGGCACACGCTGCCGCCCAAGACGTCGAGTCGCGCCGAGATCGCCGGCACGACGGCGCCCCGCCTGTCCTGTCGCCGCATCCGCGTGACCGACAACGAAATCGCCGACGGCAGCCATCGCTGGCGGCAGGCGGTGGGCGTGCTGATCGGCAAATGCAGCGGCAACCAGGTGTTGCACAACCACATTCACGACTTCGACTACACGGGCATCAGCGTCGGCTGGACGTGGGGCTACGCCGAGGGCAACGCCTACGGCAACATCGTCGAACACAACCACATTCACCGGATCGGGCGCGGCGTGCTGAGCGATATGGGCGCGATCTACCTGTTGAGCGTCTCGCCCGGCACGCGCGTCCGCTACAACCTCATCCACGACGTCGAGTCGCGGGGCTACGGCGGATGGGGCATTTATACCGACGAAGGGTCCTCCTTCATCCTGATCGAGAACAACGTCGTCTATCGCACCAAGAGCGCGGGGTTCCATCAGCACTACGGCCGCGAGAATCTCGTCCGCAACAACATCTTCGCGTTCGGACGCGAGGCGCAGTTCACGCGGTCGCGCCTGGAATCCCACTCGAGCTTCACGCTGACGGGCAACATTTTTTACTTCGACGTTGGAGATAAAGTCGCCACGGGCGACTGGACCGGCTTGCGCGCCGTCGTGGACCGCAATCTGTACTTCAACACGCGGGGCAAGCCGCTCGAGTTTGCGGGCGGCACGCTCCGGCGGTGGCAGCGCCGCGGCATGGACCGCCACAGCCTCGTGGCCGACCCGCGCTTCGTCGCTCCCCGGCGCGGGGATTTCCGCCTCAAGCGCGGCTCCCCCGCGGCGAAAATCGGATTCGTCCCCATCGATGTGTCGGACGTCGGCCCGAGAAAGAACGGAGAAGCATGAACATCGAACGCCGAACATCCAACTTCGACTTGTCCGCCATAGCCTCCCAGGCGACGGCGGAACTCCGAAGTTCGGATCGGATCTGCACTTCGACGTTATACGTTCGACGTTCGGTGTTCGACGTTGTCTCATTCCTGTTCCATCGGCATTGTCCGCCAATCCGAAGCCAAACTGAACCCTGAGATACGAAAGGTTATCCCCCCAATGAAACTCAATCCCACCGTCACCGCCAGGGGTTTGGTCAAACTCTGGAATTATTTCTCGCATCACTTCATCGCGAGCCCGGGCATGGCCCACCCGATGCCGTCCTGCTTCTCGGAGGCCTACGCCGTCATGGGCGCGGCCCGCACGATGGATCTCCTGGACGACGCGCACCAGACCGCCATCTGCCGCCGGTTCAACGTCCGGATGATGCAGTTCCAGGGCGTGCACTGGCCGGACATGTTCGACATGGGCTACGGCTACGACCGCGACGCCCAGGGCGTGGTCAATTGCTCCTGCGTGGCCGACAACGCCTCCACCGCCAACGGCATGCTCACGACCGTCAGCCGGTTTCCCCACCTGCCCGAGAACCCGCAAGCGCTCGCCAGCGTGCGCCGCTACATTGATTACTGCCTGGAGCATTTTCTCACCGACAAGGGCGTGATGGGCGTGGGCGTGCTCGGCCACCAGGTGAATCCCGAAAACATGCGCGAGTACTGGTGCGCCAACTCCCTCTTCGCCGCGACGTTGATCCGCTACGCCACGGTGAGCGGCGACGCCCGCTACTACGACCTCGCCGTGCCCCTCGTCGAATTCATCGCGACCTACGACTACAAGCACACGCTCTGGAACGAATGGACCCGGTGCGCCCCGCAGCAGATTATCCTCTATACGTCGGAGGGGCTGGTGCCCGCGCTCGCCAGTCCCGGGATGACGTCCCGGCTGTCCGTGCCGCTACGGAACGTCATCCAGTTCACGCCGAAGACCGAGCCGGAGAAACGCGTGCCCGCGCAGGCCCCGAACCTGATGCACACCGGGTTCGCGTCCGGTGTCGCCGCCGGCGGCGACACCATCCGGGCGCGGACCGTCGCGCGGTTTTCCGAGTTCATGGAATGGCTGCACTACAACCAACGGGCGGAGGGCTGCTTCGAGCACCCGGCCTCGGCTCATTATCGCTGCTACGAGCCCGGCCTGACCTGGATTCTCCTCGAGGCCGCCGAAACCCTGGAGGGCTTCGCGTGGCTGGAAACCATCGCCGCCCGGCAGCTCCGTTTCATGTCCACCGACGCCGGCAAGCTCTACTACGGGCTTTACGCGAACGATTTCGCGTCAAGTCTCGCACTGCTCGCATTTGCGACCGCCGGCGCCTGGCTGAAGAAGCGCGACCCCGCCGCCTGGGAGACCGCCCTGGAGAACGTCTTCGAGCGCGGCGAAGACATCTGGTAAACAGCAGGCTCGTTCCGCCGTCGCCCTTTGGGCTGTGGCGGACAAGACCGCCTGCTGTAGAAAATCAACCGGGCCGCCGCGTGAGGTCACACGGCCTACAGTTTCCCCTCGTTTGTGAGGGGTGTTGTAGGCCCGGTGACCCCACCGGGCGATTATTTCGCAGCTTCCGAGACATTATTGCATGCTTTTTCTGTTATTGATTTCTTCGCAAAAAAGCGGACCCTCGCAGGGAATAGTGCTGGTTAATCATATTCGTTGGGCTCAGCAATATGAACAGAAACACAACAACTGAAACTCAGACGCCCCCGAACTGGGCACACCTTTTGTCCTGTTGCGCATTCGCTGTCCCGCCGGGCGTGGCGATCGTTCAAATATACCACGATGCGATAGCCATCCTGCACTCCTCTAGCCTCTCTTGGGATCTGTTCGTAGCGCGGTTCGGAACGAGTTTTGTGGTCCATCCAATTGTGATCGTCGCATCAATTTCGGCCTTCCTGTTTATGGGATTGCGATGGCGTGTCTTCTATGCGCTCACAAAACGAAGGCAATGGCTTCTTATGTTGGGATGCTGGATGGCCGATATCGTAGGATTTGCTCTCTGTATGATGATGACATAGCCCGACAACGCACTGCTCCCGGATTGCTCACCTGCGGAGGGAACTCGGCGACTGATTCACCACATTCGCCAGAAAGAATAAAATCTCCTTTTATCGCCAGATTCCATCGAAGGATCCCTGAGGGACGGCGAGGCCGCCATCCCTCCCGGGAATATTCTGACGTTTCGACAGGTTTTGGGTGGTCCCGATTCGTCAAACAGAACACGAAAACTTTGCTCGCTGAACTTTCGTGTATTTCGTGTGTTTCGTAGTTAAAAATTCCAGTGGGTTGTGGCTCGTGCTTCGTAGCGAAGGGACTTCGCCACTGCGCAGAGTAGCAGCGTTAACCCGCGCCAGGAGATTCCAGTGAATTTCAAACAAATCGAATTCCACAATGTCGGCGAGTTGGGAAAGCGAGACGGGGTTCCGGGGCTTTTCCTGTACCGGTATCCCGCGGCGGTCCGGAAAGCCATGACGCCGCTGGGAAACGTCGCGGCAACCAATTCGTCCGGCGTCGAGCTCCGGTTCTGCACGGACTCCTATTGGGGCAGCGTGACGCTCTCGCTGCACAGCGAGTACGCCTGGCAAACGACGGGCTCGGTCGATGTCTATAAGGGCGATATCTTTTGCGGGCGCCATACGATCGAGGAAGGCCGCCTTTATACCATCAAACTGACGCCGCCCGCCCTGCTCCGCGAGCTCAACGACAAGGCCTTTGCGGGCGCCCATTTCGCCCCGACGGTCTGGCGGCTGGTGCTCGGCGACGGCATCTTCATCTTTCACGAAGTCACCACGGCGGGCCGGCCGATCCGACCGCCGAAAAAGGACGAGAAACCCCGGCTGCGCTGGCTGGCCTACGGCTCGTCCATCACCAACGTCGCGGCGGACGGCTATGTGCATCACGCGGCGCGGCTCCTCGGCGTCGATTTGCTCAACAAGGGCATGTGCGGCTCCTGCTGTTGCGAAAAGGAAACCGCGGCGTATCTGGCCGGGAAGGAGACCTGGGATTTCGCCACGCTCGAGCTCGGCGTTAATATGCGAGGGCAACCATACAGAACGGATTTCGAAAAACGCGCGAAGGAGTTCGTATCCATCCTCCGCCGCCGCCATCCGGACAAACCCATCGTTCTGATCGGCATCTTCCCCAACAGCGACGATTACCAGATTCGGCCCAACGACATGGGCGCCTGCAATCGCGAGTATCGGCAGGCGCTCCGGAATATCGTCGCGAAAGCCAACAGCCCCAATCTTCAGCTCATCGAAGGCGACCGAGTGCTCACGCATTTCGGCGGACTGGGCCAGGACCTGATCCATCCCTCGCCCGCCGGCCACGTCCTGATGGGCCGGAACCTCGCGGCTCTTCTGGAACCGGTAATAAAGAAACTGAAACGCTGAGCCAGGGACAATAGCAGGTCATCCAGGCGAAACCGTCTCACGCAAAGCTCCGGGAGCCACGTTCTTCAACAGTCATTGATGATCTTGAACAATATCCGGCAGCCTGAAGGGCTGCAATTCGATAGCCCAGGGCAACGCCCTGGGATGACGAAGGAAAAGGAACCCTCCCTGCACTCTGACTGGTCCTCCGTAGCCCAAAGGGCGAAGGAGGAAGGGGTGCAATTCTTTCGCTGCGAATCAAAGAGTTCGACTCCTTCCGCCTTCACCAAGGCTACGGCGGACATGTCAGGGTCGGCGGGATTGTTTTTGGATGCTCTAACTAATCCCTGGGTTTCACCCGGTGCTGACGAATGCGACCCCGTTGGGGTCGAAAACAAAAAACAGCCAGCACGCCAGTGTAATCCTGAAAATCGGGTTTGACTTATTTCTCCCATGGAAAGATCATCCGGCCCATGGCAACCGCACTGTCTGTGGGTTTCTGTCATGTCGGCAAGATCGCGCGAAACGCATGGTGGTTCGCGGTTCTACTTCTGCTGGCAGGCCAGGCGCTTTGTTCCGCGGAAACGCAATCAAAAGCCGGGTCCGATCCCGGTGAAACCACCGTAGCCTTGCTGGACTTCACGGCCGATGAGGATTCCTATTACACCGCCCAGGCCGCCATCGGCCTCGCGGAGATGATCCAGCCCGCGCTGGCGGACGAGCCGAAGGTGACGTGGGTTGACCGCCAGCAACTGGCTCAAATCAAGAAAGAACTCAATCTCTCCATGCTCGGCCAACTCTCCGCCGGCGGCGCCCTGAGCATGGGGGCGATGTCCTGCGCCGACCTGGCCATCATGGGGAACGTCAGCGTGGATACGAATTTGGGGAGCCGGGTACTGACGATCAACATCGTGGACCTGCGTCGGGCCGATGACCTTGTAACTCGCTCCATACAATTGACTGGCTCTTCCCATACACCCATGGTCATCCAGTCCAACGATCTCCAAGCCGCCATTGCCCTGTCCCGCGACGCCTTGCATTCAGCCCGCCAGCGGTTGTTGGATACGGCAGGAATGCCGGTCGTGGCGCCCCTGTTTCTGCATAATCGCACTCCATGGGAATCCCTGGATGCCGTGGCTCGGCAATGGACCGACGCCTTGGAAAAGGCGGGCCGAAAGCGGCTTATGCGCATCCTGCGATTCCCGAAAGCAATGGAAGCCGCCGCCGAAGCAGAAACGGCGTTCTCCGGCTATTCCCGGGCTGACGCCAACCGGAAAGACTGGTTCCAGGTGGCCGACATCTATGCCTGGGGCTATTTTGAGAGCCCGGAGCGTGGCTCGAACAGTTGGGAGAATATGACTCTTAACTTCAAGTTCATGGGCTGCAACGCGAACGGCGATTCGACGAATTTACAGGAGTCGTGCCGCATTGCGGATCTCGATACGGCGCTGGGCCGCATGGCGGACACCGTGCTGTCCATGAAACAGACAGCCCAGACGAACAACCCCATCGCCAGCCGAAAAAACTTGTCCTCGTTATTATGCACTGCCGGAATGTTTGAGTTGGCGCACTTTTTTGACCCGCTTAACGAAGAGGCTTGGTGGAATAGCATCGTCCTCCCTGATAAAGCCATTCCGGTCAATAGAGGACTGTCTGAACCCGTGCGACAACTTCGCGTGGCTGCTGCGATGCTCGCGGCGTGGAACGACTATTATTCCGCATTCGGCTTGAAGCAGGCCGAGAAGCATAACAGTTGGGGTGGCGCCTCCACGTATATGACATCTGCTGGTCTACTGGGGATTCTAGAGAAAAGGGAGACCGTCTATCTGCGGGAGATGCCAGAGGACGCCTACCAAACTTGGTTAGATCAGATTGAATGCGAACTGGTGCAGCATACTGCCGACTACATGCAAGTTTTCGATGCCCACCGTCCTCGCGGAAACTGGATCTTCATGTTTTTCGAACCCACCCTTAACCGAATCCGGGATCCGCAACGACGGATCCGATTCATCGAGTTGCTTTGGGATATGGCATTTGAGGATCAGGCGCGCACGGGGGAGGATATCCGGAGCAGTCGCCGAACGGCCGGAATGATGGGTACGATCAAGCAGACTTACATAGACGCGAATGCGACCAGCCAGTATGAACGGCTGCTGGGTCGGGTATCAATGCCGGCGCTCAGCAAAAATCCAAAACCCAGCGAGCAGAACGACTGCTTGATGATTCCCCGACTCAAGGTGGATCCCTCGGATCAACCCGTGGACTTTGTTCCGGTCACTTCGAGCGGGATCAAGCTAAGCCTCGTAAGCGCCCTGCTGGTGCATGACAACCGCCTGTGGGTGGGGGGTTCCTCCGGACGATGGCTCGGAGGCGGCTGGTCGGGGCGCCTGCATCAGCACATCTACGATCCGCGCATGTCCAGCCATTGTCTCATTGTCCTCGACCCCAAACGACCCGAGGCGGCGCTTCACGTGGAATCCGGGGAGTCGTTTCCAAGAATCAATGCCCTGTTCGCCGATGGGGACACGGTCTGGATGGCCGGCTCCAAAGCCGGCATCCGGCTTTATCGCTCCAGCGGCACAAACTTTACGGCAACCACCCTCCGGGCTGAGGGTGTCGCCGATGTTGTGTATGCCATCGCCAGAGATGATCGGAACGATATATATGTGGGAGGCAAGAGCGGTCGCGGCGGCTTGCTGGCGCGATGGTCGGCGGGACAAAAGGCGTGGATGCCCATGCAAGTTCCCAACCTGACTGGAGTCGTGCAATCCGTGGATCATTTGTGCGCTTGGAACGATCTTGTCATCTGTCAATGCGATGATATGACGGCGATTGCCAACAGACCGGATTACCAGTGGAAGACGACATCCTGGGGTGTGGCTGTGATACTGGCTTCAGCCGTGACAAGTGAAGGTCTCTGGCTGGGCACGGAAGCCGGGCTGACCTTGATTCTTCCGGATAAGACGACGGTGCGGCGATGGATCCCGCCAGCCGGCATGTTCACGAGAGGGATGGACCCCGAACGGGATTTGATGCGAGGGACTCGCTCCACGCTGGCGGAACATTTCCGACCGAAGACGCGCCTGCCCGGCTCGGTGACCACGCTGGCTGTGGATGGAGAGTATCTTTGGCTGGGGGTCACCACGGTTTTCAACTGGTATAAAAGGCCCGCCGAAGAAAACTTTCTCATGGTCCTGCATCGGCCGACATACCGCTGGCTGGCCAGTAAACATATTCCAGGACGAATCCGAACCTTGGCGGTTGATGCCAATCGCGTATGGTTGGGACTGGATGGGGCTCCGTCCGAGCCATTAGGAACAGCTCTGTTGTCGGTGGAAAAAAAGCCTTTTCTGTCCCGTCCGCCAGATCAATGGATGGATGACACGATCACGGACGAAGAGATCCAGGTGTGCATCGCCTCGCTGCCAATCTGGGACCAGGCCAAGTATGCATTCTTTCTCGGAGATTTTCCGAAAGCCGTCCGTTTGCTGGAACCCTTGCAGGCCGACCCGCAGGATCGCGATGTGGCCTCGCTGTTCCTGGGCTGGTGTCATGACAAAGATGGGTTGAATCAGCCGGACAAGGCGCGAGCCTACTTCGATTGGGTGATCAACAATTCCAAGGACGCGAGACTGGTTATGTTTGCGAACGACGCCCTGGGAAAACTGAAGTGATGTCAACAACGGCCACATCCCCTCTTTCCTTCCTGATGCGCCCCTGGGGTCGGATGCGCGTCGTTGACTCATCGAGGTCTATGGCGGCATGGGCCGCCACGCGGGGACCGACGCCGGACTCGGTACGCCGCCGAATCCGCGCGTCGAGCGGGTCTGGATCGAAGGCGCGGGCCACTATCTGCCGCACGAGCGTCCGCGCGAGGTCGCCGCCGCCTGCGTGCTCGGCCTGCGGCGCGCCGGGTATGCCGTCGGTTAGCCCATTCTCCCCCATAATCTTTGCCCTAATCTTTTTCCTTAATCTTCCGATGTCCTGGCGCGCCATCTCTTCGTGCGACCAAGCCCATGGCACAACACTTCGGCTCGCCACCAGCCTTCGCTCGGAAGCTGACCTGAAACAAGACAGTTGGGCAGGCTGGTGGCCCGCGCGCTCCGTCGCGCGGGTAAGATTGAACAATGCCCGCCCGCGGAGCGGCCGGGCCACCTTGTTTCGTCGCCCTGAAAAATCCGGCTGCAGGTCGGTGGTCTTACTACGGCCTGGCAAGCAGTCCCTTCAAAAGCGACGATTCTGCAAATGGAGGGCGGACGGCCTCGACCGCCGAAATCGCGGCGACGGCCTGCCCGAGCGTCGGCCAGGGAGGCCCGTCGCCCTCCATGGAACATCTGAACCTATTGGACGGGCGTTCGGACCAATTTCCAGACGTCGCTTTCCATATTGTTCCCCGCCACCACCCACAAGGCATTATCGTGGATAAGAGCCTAAATAAGCCATTGCCGTATCCATGGGTAAATGCTAATTTAAGCGCATGAATCGGTCATACACAATGACGGGCAAGATGTCCAGACAGGCCGACAGCACTGTCGTCCCCGGCACCATGGCCGAGCGCCTCAGTCTCGTCTGGCCGTTGACCAGAGAGGTCGCTTCTCTCAGCCCGCGCCACAATGTTGAACAAAGATTACAAAGACATATTACACGCCTTAAACGGCGAAAAGGTTAAATTCCTCCTCATAGGCGCATACGCTTTGGCAGCCCACGGTTACCCGCGCGCCACGATGGATATTGATCTCTGGGTGATGCCGTCTCCCGATAACGCCGATGCCGTCCTGCGCGCATTGGAGCGTTTCGGCGCACCCCTTCAGAACCTGACCAAGGACGATCTCCTGAAAGACGATACCATTTTTCAGATTGGCATGGCCCCACGACGGATTGACATCATCACGGGAGCATCGGGACTGCAATTCACGAAGGCATTTGCCAATTCGATTGCGGTGGACGTTGACGGAATCCAGGTCCGAATTCCGTCGCTCGACGACCTGATTGCAAACAAGAGAGCATCCGGAAGGACAAAGGATTTGGCCGACGCAGAAGCCCTGGAATCCTTGAGAGATTCCGATCAAAGCGATTAAGAGACGTGCCAGAGAAGGGAAAGATGGCATGAAAACAATTATCCCGGGGTTATTGGCGCTTCTGTTTATTTTCCCTCTATGCACATCCGTCCATGCGCAGGAGGAAAAGTGGAAGAAGCTTAACGACGAGACCGTGTCACTCTACAAGCAAGGTCAATATGATCGCGCTTTAGTGGTCGCAACACAGGCCTTACAGGTTGCCGAGCAAACTTTTGGCGCCAACAATACCAATGTGGCCGCGATCCTGACAAACATCGCAATGATTTACCTTGCCCAAGGCCAGTATGCAAAGGCCGAGCCGCTCTATATACGATCCCTGGCAATCAGGGAAAAGGCACTCGGCCCCGATCATCTCGATGTGGCAACCGATCTGAACAATCTTGCTCTGCTTTATCTTGTCCAAGGTCGGTATGCGGAGGCCGAACCTCTTTATAAACGCTCATTGTCCATCACAGAGAAGGCTTTCGGTCTCGATCATCCTTCTGTGGCTACGAGCCTGCACAACCTCGCAAGACTGAACCACCTTCAAGGCCGGTTTGCTCAGAACGAGCCGCTCTACAAACGTTCCCTGGCAATCAGAGAGAAAACCCTCGGCCCGGATCACCCCGATGTCGCAGCCCTGCGCGGCCTTGCCCTGCTGTATCGCGACCAAGGTCAGTACGCGCAGGCCGAGCCACTGTTCAAGCGTTTATTGGCAATTGACGAGAAAGCCGGCCCAAATGACCCCCTTCTCGCCATCGATCTGAACAACCTCGCGAGTCTGTACCGAACACAAGGCCAGTACGCGCAGGCTGAGCCACTCTTCAAGCGCGCGCTGGAAATTTGGGAGCAATCACACCACTCAGATCCGTTTGAGATGGCGCAGATCCTGAACAGCCTTGCGGAGATATATTGCGTTCAAGGCCAGTATTCCCAAGCTGAGCCGCTTTACACACGCGCATTGGCAATTAGGGAAAAGGTCCTCGGCCCGGATCACCCTGATGTGGCCACAAGCCTTGAGAATATGTCTGCACTTTTTAGGAAAACTGGCAGGGAACAGGAAGCGGAATCACTAGAGGAACGAGCCGCTGCCATTCGGGCAATAAAGCGATGAAAACCCTTGACCAATCGGATCACAGGGGACAGACCGGGATGGCACAACACTTCGGCTCGCCAGAGTCTCGCCCTCCAAAAGCGACGATTCTGCAACTTGAGGGCGAATCCGTCGGCTGACGGACGCGGAACAGGTGCTCGGAGAAGGCGCTTATTTGGCCTATTGACGGACCAGTTTCCAGGCGTCGCTTTCCATATTGTTCCCGGCCACCACCCACAAGGCATTATCGTGGACGAACACGTTCGCCGCATGCCTGGGCTTCCAGGGGGCCCGGGCAGTTCATGCCACGTGGTGCCGTTGATAGATTAAGAAAAAGACGAAGGTTGATGCAATCCGTTCTCTATCGGCCGGTGACAGCCCCGGTCTCGCCCACCGCCTCGACCATGGCCCGGAAGTTCTCCGGCGGAATGGGCGGGTTGATCTCGCTGGAGGAGGCCACGAACATGCCGCCGGTCTCGAGCGCGTTCGTCTCGCGGATGTGGCGGCGGACCTCAGCCCTGACCTGCGCCGGGGTGCCGCGCTCCATGAGATCCACGCCGTCCACGCCGCCGGCCCAAACCATCTCCGGCCAGTCGTTCTTCAGCCCGACAATGTCCATGCCGCAGTTCGGCTCCAGGCAGTAGAACCCGTCAACGCCGCAGGCCATCAAGTCCGGGATCGCCTTCCGGTAGTTGCCGTCGCTGTGGTAGAGCGCCTTGACGCCGTGTTCGTGCCAGGCGGCGGCGACCTGCCTGACGGCCGGAAAATGGTGCTCGTGGAGGAACTCCGGAGAAAAAATCGGCCCCTGCTTGGTGGCGAAATCCTCGGGAATCAGGATCACCGGCGAGAGCGCGGGATCCGCCACGGCGTGAACCCGGCGGAGTTCGCGCGCCGCCGAAGCGTCGAGAAACTCCTTGAGCACCTCCGGGTACTCGAGTTGGAAGAAGGTGAAAATCTCCAGGCCCATGCCGTCGAAGGCATGGCAAAAACCGGTGCCGCTGTATTTCAGGATGACGGTGTCGCCGATCTTCGCCTGCAACGCCAGCATGGCGTTGCGATACTCCTCGCGGATGCGACCGGCGTCGAACGGCGCCGCGCGCAGGGCCGCGGTCTGGCGCCGCAGCCAGGCGGCCGCGCCGTGCTCGTCGGTGAAAGGGCGGCTGACGCGCCAGCTCGTCCAGTTGTCGTTCTGGGTCACAAAACCGTTATGCTCGACGCGGGCCGTGCCGCGCGGCGCCACCGGCGGCATCACCAGGTCGCACGTCCGGCGGATGACGGCGCAGATGTCGTCCACGGTGTAGTCGAAACCCGTAATCGTCTTGCCGGTCCAGTCGGCGATCACGCGCGGATTGTAGCTGAGCTGTTCGAGCAGCGCGCAGCGGTCCACGGCCTGGTGGTTCAGCGTGGCCTCGACGCGTTCGCGCCGGGTCATGCGGTCGGAAGGGAACAGCTTTGTCATAGTCGTAGGACCTCCGAAAGTTTGGCGTTCAAACGGGGCAGATCAGCCGGATAGACTGAAATCAACTTCTTGCCCTCCTGCTGATACAACTTCTGCTTCAGCAACATACCGATCTTGTAATCGGTCGTGTCCAGCCCCCAATACTCGATATAGACGTCGTAACGTGGCAGATAATAATCCGGACGCACCGCGTACCCCTGGATGATCTGAAACTTGTCGTCATAACGATACTCAATATCGCGGGCGCTGAGCCAATCCGCTATCAAGCGCTCGCCACTCGACTGCACCACGGTGCGGTCGGCGGTGAGTATGGTTTTCTGGTTTTGAACTTTCATGTCGAAGTTGCGCCGTTCGATGAAGACGGCATCGAAGCAGGCTGCGCAATACACGCGCTGAAACTGCCGTTCCGAGAGTTGGCGTTCCTCCGGGGTGGTCTCGCGGGCGCATCGCGAACAGGCCACCGGCCCGCACTCGTGTCGATCCCGAACGACCGCCTCGATCTGTTCGATGGCGCGCAGGGCCGCGGCCAGCACGTAGTCCAGCCCATTGGCGCGATTCGCCGCATCGCGGAGAGCGGGCAGAGCCGATTCGTCGCCAATCTTGCCGAGAGCCAGCAAGGCATACTGCCGCACCTGCGGGTGCATATCGCGTGTGAGTTCGCACAGACAGGGAACTGCCCTACTGAGGCCCTCGTTTTGTGCAAGCTTGCCCAGCGCCGAGGCGGCGGCACGGCGAACAGTCGGACCCGGATGCCGGCAGAGCTGCAACAGTTCGTCGACGGCACAGGCATTTCCAGTTTCGCCCAATGCAACGGCGCGACGCCGGGCCTGCTCGGCGGC
>JACQHI010000475.1 GCA_016199105.1 Lentisphaerota bacterium
ACCTTGTGACCGGGCAGCACCGTGCGTTCCAGCACCCAGCCGTCGGCCGGCGAGTAGAGTGTCAACAATTTCTCCGCCTTGCCGGTTTTCGCAAGCCGTTCGATCTGCGCGTCGCTGATATCCCAATACTCCAGACGCCGCCGCGCGCCGGCCACCAGCGCCTCTCCGCCGGACGCGGCGTCCGGGTTGCTCCCGGCCAGTTGGGAGCGCGCGCGCAGCGCGGTCAGATATTCGTCCTGCGCCGACACCACTTCCGGGCTGTAAATCGTCAGCAGCGGATCCCCTTTTTTAACCGCCTGACCCGTGGTGGCCACGAAAAGCTTTTCGACCCAGCCCTCGACTTTGACGGTCACATGATATAACCGCGTCTCGTCCGCCAAAATACGCGCCGAGGTGCGTATATCACGGGCCAGCAGACGTTTTTCAGCCGTGCCGAATGTCAGGCCCATCCGCTCGCGCGCCGCCGGCGCGATCGTCACAGCGGCCAGACCCGGCACTGTCGCTTCCGCGCCTTCAGTGACTCCGCTTGCGTCGATCGGCACCAGCTTCATGCCGCAGATCGGACAATCGCCCGGCTTGTCGGAAACCACCGTCGGATGCATCGGGCAGTGGAACTTGGCCCTCTGTTCCACCGGCGTTTTTTGCGCTTCACTTTCCGCTTTCCTCTTCCCGCTTTCCTCTTTCCTCTCCTCTTCCTGCTTTCCGCTCTCCGCTTTCCGCTCTTCGCTTGCGGCGATCGGCACGAGCTTCATGCCGCAGATCGGGCAGTCGCCCGGCTTGTCCGAAACCACCGTCGGGTGCATCGGACAGTGATACTGGGCGGCGCTCTGCGAACGGGACATCTTGCCGCAACCGGCGGTGAACACCGGGACGCCGATCGCAAGCAAACTCGCAGCCAGCGCGAGCAGACATACGCGACTTTTGAATGCATTCATTTCGTTTCTCCCTCTCTCCGCTTTCCGCTTCCCGCTCTCCTCTCCCCCTCTCTGTCTCACCGCTTCACCGACTCACCGGCTCACCCTTTCTTTCCGCTCTCCGCTCTCCGCTTTCTTTCCCCTCTCCGCTTCCGCTGGGAATACCGTCCGCTGACAAATCCTTGCCGACGGCGCGTTCCAGGCGGGCCAACTCCATCCCCAGGTCGCCCTCGGCCATGGCCGTCATGACGCGGATGTTGAGCAGAAAACGCTCGCTTTCCAGCAGATCGAGAAAATCCGTTTTCCCGGTGCGGTAGCCCGCCTCGCTGGCGCTGAACCGGGCTTCCGCCTGAGGGATCAGAGCCGTTTTATAGAGTTCCACGACGCGACGCGCGGTCGTCAGCTTGAACACCGCGTCCTGCACGTCGAACGCGGTCTGTTGCTCGGCGGCCTCCAGGGCGGCGCGGCTGGACACGATCGTTTTTCCGGCTTCGCGCACACCAGCATTGTACTTCGGAAACCAGATCGGCAGGTCCACCCCGACGGCCAACATCGCCATGTCCTCGTCCTGATCCAAACGCCGGTATTCGACGCCCAGCTTAACATCGGGCCAATACTCCTTTTTCATCAGGTTGCGGTCGAGCTGTGCGCGCTCGAGCCGCGCGCGAGCCTCTTTGATTTCCGGGCGCGCCTCCCGGGCCAACTCAAAAACATCCCCGGCCAGGGGCGCACCGTTTTGCGGCGACGGCATGACCGCCGACCCCAGAGGCGAATCGGCGCGCCGATTGAGGAGTTGGTTGAGTTTCGCCTTCAGAACGCCCTCCTGTCGCTCCAGTTCGTACAACCGTGTTTTCAACATCGAGAGCTCCGCCTGCGCCTTCAGCACATCCTGCTGAACGGCCCCGCCGGTCGAATATTTCGTGGTGGCGATCTGTTCCATCCGCCGGAGCACGTCTTCCTCCGCCCGCGTGATCGCGAGCGCCTGCTGCGCCGCGTAGAGCCCAAAATAGTTTTCCTTCACGCGCATGACGACCTCGCGGCCCATCGCCTCGACCTCGCGGCCCATCGCCTCGGCCTCTTTTTCGGCGATCCGTCCGCGCAACGCGCGCTTGCCGAATGCCGGAACCTGTTGCTCGAGTTCGAGCCGCTGTTCAGGGGTATCCGGAAACGCGCCGCCGGAGGCACGATCCATCCCCCGGTAGGTCGCCATCGGGTTGGGCAAAGCCCGCTGCTGCGGGGGCCGTTCCCGCATCGCCTCCCATTGGGCGCGCGCGGCCCGCAAGCCGGCATTCTCGCGCAGGGCTTCCTGCACCATGGAGTCGAGGGCGAGCTCAGGCGCCGCGTTCGTGGGCGCCGCCGCGGCGTTGAGTACCGCCGCAAGGCCGATCGCCGCTACTATGTGTTGTCGTGTTATCATGTCCCAACGCGGGCTGACGCCCGTCCCGTCGATTGAGCGCTTATGACCCTTGTATTCCGTCAGTGATGATGGCCGCCGCTGGAGGCAGGCTGGCTGGAACCCCAAGGGATAGACGAGTCATCCCTCGAATAATCGGTGCTACAGCCGCTGAGGTTCATACTCAGGCACACCAGCAAAAATGTCACGATCAATCCGTATATTTTCACGACTGTTCTCCCTTGGTTTCCTTGCAACATCAGAATGTGGTCACGATTTCGCCGCAACTCAGCATGGACTTGCCGTAGTATGGATTTTTGATGGCCTTGTCAGTTTGCAACCAGCCTGCTTTGGCCATCGGGCAATACGCCTGGACATAGCGGCCCGTCTTTATTTTTTCGGCCGTCAGATACCGGCTGAGCGCGCTGCTTAAAGGTTTGAACGCCGCGCGGGCGGCGTCGAGGTCTTTGGCCTTGCCCAGCGCATCGGCCTGTGTTGCGACGTCGGCGGGCAGCGTCTTGCCGGCATCGTCGGCGGCAAGCTTGCCGATCGCCCGCGCGGCAGCAGGCACGCCCTCGATCGTATCGCCCGCCAGCGCGGCCTGAATTTTGGCGTATTGATCCAGTACGGCCGTCATGGACGCGGGCGGCTCTTTGGCCGCGGCGATTGTCGCGGCAGCCTTAGCCGTTGTCGCAACGGGCTGGGCCGCCGCGCCGTGCCCATCGTGGCCGGCCGGCTTGGCCTGTGCGCCGGCGGCACCGCCCCCCGAACCACAACAAGCGTCTGCCCTTGACGATGAGGTGGCGATCAAGCCCAAGGCCAGTGCGACACCGAACACAAGCATTACAACCTTCATGCGATCCTCCCGTGTGTTAGTGACAGCCTCCTGCGCAACCGGCCATCGTGAACGCGATTATGATTGCCAGGGCGAGAGCAGCCAGCCAGGCCGTGCGCTGGTTTCCCGCCGCATTCCCACATTGATTCCGCGGAGTCATGATAGCACCTCAGCCTTCACTTATATTCCGGAGCTGCCGCCTCCACCACGCAATTGAACGAGCCAAACGCATTGCGCACATACCCGCACGCGCGGGGGTCGTTTTGCCAGTCGCCATCCACCATGTAGCGGTATTCGTAAAAACCAGGCGTCAGCGGCAGGCGCAAGCGCCAGACACTG
>JACQHI010000470.1 GCA_016199105.1 Lentisphaerota bacterium
AGAGACAGGGCATACGCACTGGACTCAAAATCCAGCGAGGTTCACCCCTCATGAGGGTTCAACTCCCTCCTCCGGCATTGTTCGGCCAAATGATCAACGACGAATGATGAATGAACAATGAGATTTTGGATTGTTCGGATTTCCAACCTCAGGTCTCGGTTTCCATCCCTCATTCACATATTCCTTTACTCAAAGACGGGCTTTGGATACTGTCGCGAAATGTCTTGAAAGGAATAGGTTATGTCGTATCCAACCTCACACTCACGCGTGCGTGGACTGATGCTTTTGACCGTTCTCGGTGCCGGCCTTTCGGGTGCCGGCGGCAGCCTGGCCGCCGAAATCGTGCTGGCGGGCAAGAAGGTGGCGCCGTATCCGATTTTGACGGCCACGAACGCGGCGGCGCTGGAAAAGACGGCCGCCCAGGAGTTGGCGGTTTACCTGAAGCGGATGTCCGGCGCCGACTTTGCCGTGGGAGTGGTCACCGGCACGGTGCCCGAGCGCGCCATCTGCGTGGGGCGGCTGGGTGCGGAGCTTCCCGCCGACCTCGGTCTGGACGGGTTCGTCATTCAGACGAAGGGCCACCAGCTCCATATCGCCGGCGGCACTCAGCAGGGCACGATCTACGCCGTCTATGCCTTTCTCGAGGAAGTCCTGGGCTGCCGCTGGTGGACTTTTAACGAGGAGGACGTTCCCGCCATGGAAACGCCGGCGATCGGCGAGCTGGCCATCGTCAAGAAGCCGCCTTTTTCCATGCACGATCTCTTCAACCGCGAGGCGCAAAACAGCACGAGCAATTTCGTCTATAAATCGCGTTGCCTCAGTTCCGAGCAGTTCACGGGCGGCCACACGCTGTGCCCGATGATGGCGGAATACGGCAAAACGCATCCGGAGATTTATCCGGCCGACAAGACCGGTCAGCGCAAGCCGAACGACCTCCATCTCTGCTACACGGCGACCAACCTCTCCGAGGCGCTCGCGGAAACCTTCGAAAAGGACATCAAGGCCCGGAACGGCAACGTGACCAATTTCATCTATTTCGCCGGCATGGGCGACTGGTACGGCGGCATGTGCGAGTGTTCCGCCTGCACCAACATCTATGCCGAGGAGACGTGGATCGATCCCGACGGCCGGACCAACGTCGCCTACACGGCCACGCTGCTGCGCATGATCAACAAAACCGCCGAAATCCTGGAGGCGAAATATCCGGGCATCCGGGTGGGCACGTTCGCGTACATGAGCCTGGAAGCCCCGCCGGCGAAAACGACGCCCCGCACAAACGTGGTTATCTGGCTTCCGCACCTCCGGCACGACATCGTTCATCCGGTTCCCGCCGTTCCAGCCAACCGCAACTTCCGTCTGAACCTGGAGCGCTGGGCCGTCCTTGCGCCCAACAATGTTTACATCTGGGATTACGGCGCGAATTTCGACAACTTCATGTATCCGTTTCCCTGCATCCGCTCCATCGCGGAAAACATCAAGTACTACAAGAGCGTCGGCGTGCGGGGCATCATGGTGCAGGGCAATTATGTGAGCACCGGCAGCGACATGGTGGCGCTGAAAAATTACATCTGGCGGAAACTCCTCTGGAATCCCTCGTTGGATTTCGACGCCTTGCTGGAGGAATTCTGCCGCGGGTACTACGGTCCCGCCTGGAAGGCCATGAACCGGTATGTGCGCCTTCTCGAGGATGCCGTGGCCGCCCAGAAGGATGTCCCGTTGAACGAGTTTGCCAAGCTGTCCGACATCAAGAAGGTGTATTTGAACGAGGAGCTTGTCCGGAATCTGCGCCAGGCGCTGAACGAGGCCTTGCAGAAGACCAAGGGGGAGGACACGTTTTACCGGCGCGTCAAGGAAGCCGAGGTGGGCTTGGACGTGGTGGAACTCTGGAGCGTGGGGCCCCTTGAGGAAAAAGACGGCGTGCTGATCCGGAAGGACCTGGGGGCGTATACCTGGCCGCGCGCCGTGGACCTGGTGAAATATTGCCGAAACGGTAGTCCCCGCGAATGGGGAACCGGCGAAGTCTATCGGCGGGGATTCCTGACGACTCATGGCGGCCCCCTGGTTTCGATGACCAATGGGCCGCTGGTGGTCAAGGTCGCGCCCGTGCTGTCCGGCCGCATCCGGCAGATCCTTTATGAAGGCCAGCCGCTCCTCCACACGGGGCTGCCGTCGGACGCCGGTTATCCGCAGGCCGGCGGGGTCTTCGAGACTCTGAGTCCCGCTCCCTTTTATTTCACCGTGACCAATAGCGGACCCGGCAACCGCCTGGACATGACGGCCGAACTGGGAATCGGGCATTGGAACGGGGCGGTCCAGAAGGCCGGGAAATCGGTCGAACTCGGCGCCAATGGCGCGATCCAAATTCGCGGCATGGTCGGCACATTGACCGGCCAGGCCCAGGCCAACAACGTGGTGGCGGGCGCCGTGTATGCGGTCGGGACGAATCTTTCCGATTTTACGCTGGAAGTCCTGGTCAAGGAAGGGGAATGGCAGCAAGTGCCGTTCACCGTCGAGAAACCGGCGGCCGAGTTGCCGAAGACGTCCTGCATCAAGCTGAGTCTGCCGGCCAAGGCGTGCGTGGTGACGGACGAATTGCGTCCCCCGGAAGCGGTGAACGGAAAAGCTGTCTACAACATAACGAACGGCACGTTGTCGGTGGAACTTACGATCAGTCCCATCGCCGTTCCGGCCGGCGGCGAAGCCGCCTATTGCCGGCGCGAATTGATCGTCCAGCCACTGAAATGACGAATGTGAATGCGATTCATAACTATCGCGATGGGGCGCCGTTTCGCCGACTTACCGCCTCGCCCTTTCATCCTGGCTTCGCGTCTCTGGGACTTGTTTTCCTGGCGTTGTCGTTTCCATTGCTGGCCGCGTTTCCACCGGAGGAAAAATTCTGCACGAATGACGTCGCCACTCTGCTGGACGCCGTCAACGGCACGGTGGAGATGGCAGGGAAGGGGGAGGATGCCGTCATCCGCTGGCGGGTCAACCCCGGCCAGACGTCCACGCTTTCCCTGCGCGAGGACCATCCGATCTTCAGCCGTCTGCGGTATTATGACCGGTTGGAATTCGAGTTCAGGCTGGCGGCCGGTGAAATCAGCGAAATGAATTTCGCGGTGCTGGGGCATGTCTCGGGACCGCGCCAGCACAAAATCCACGAATGGCATTTTGCGGTGCGGACCGTGACGCCGGAGCTCTGGCATTTCCGGCAGTTGGAACTCGCGAGGCCGAACTGGTTTCCCTGGGACAACCCAGACGGCGAGTCGGGCTCGGCCGGCTTCTTCCATTTTACCGCGCTGGCCATTGCGTCCGACACCGTGATCGAATTGCGGAACGTCCGGCTCGTCCGCAACCTGATCCTGCTGAAGCCCTATTACGAGTGGCCGATCACCTGGCCGGTGAAGCGGGAAAACGCGGACGGCGGCGCAACCTATGCCATGACGTTCCAGATGGTGAATGCCGGCGGGAAGCCGACGGAGATCAAGGCCCGAGTCCTCTCCGCCCATCCGCGTTTCACGGTGGCGTTCGCCACCAACACGCTTCCGGTCAAGTCCTCCGCGATCGCGGACTTCACGCTGACGGCCATCTTGTCCAAGGCGGATATGGCCGCCACCGCCGAGTTGTATGAGGAACCGGTGCGGGTCGGCTTTGCTCCCGTCGACCATCCGGAGGCCGAGGTGGTCTGGGAGGGCCTGCTGGTGCGACCGCTGTCCAAGACCCTCAAGCGCCAGGTGGTCGTTCCGTCCGCGGACATTGAACAAATCCGCGCCGCGCTGAAAGCCGGCAACGCGGAGGTCGGGAAGCTCGCGGATGTCGGAAAAATCGTTGCGGCCGCCGACCGGTTTATGGAAAAGCGGCTCGATCACATCCCCGGCGGCCATGCTCATGTGATCAACGCGATGCCGCCGGCGCCGGGCAGCAACCGCACTGTGGAAGTCGGCAGTTTCATGCCGGAAATTGTGGATCCCAAGGGAGGGTTCCGAGAAGCGGGCACGGACCTGGCCGGACAGGCCTGGAAGGAATACCTGGGCCAAACGGGCCATGCCTGCGAGGATCTCGGGATGGCCTACCTGCTGACCGGCGATGAAAAATATGCGAAAAAAGCCATTGAATTGCTTTTACTTTATGCCGGCCAGTACGGCGAGCTTGAATGGTTCAGCATGTTCGACCCGCCCTGGAACCGGGGACCGGCGATGCTATGTTCCAGCCGGATCGCGGGCAGCAGCACCTACGGCAGCAACTGGTACATGAAGGGGTTGTGCCGGCTGGCCTCGATGATCGCCGAGTCGCCGTCCTGGACCGAGGCGGACAAGCAGCGGATCTATGACGGCTTCGTCCTCGCCTATGTCACGGAAATCGCCAAATTCTACGGCAATATCATCAACATGACCGATATCACCCATCATAACATCCTGTTGCTGGGCCTCGTGTTCGACGATGCGCACATGGTGCGCTGGGCAACGAAAACCGACGCGGGCATCCTCACCCGCCTGCGGGATATCGATGCCGACGGTTTTTCGTCCGAAGGCCGGCCCCTGAATTATCATGGGGCGTCCATGACCGAATACCTGCCGGCGCTGGGCTATCTGGCACATTCGGGGCTGACTGTGGATTTTCCCCGCGAACGACTCGCGGCGGCCCTCCGCATGCCCTACCAACGGGCAACCCTGTGGGGGCGGGTGCCGTCCTCCGGCGATTGCGGACGCGGCCAGTCGGTGGGGCTTCAACATCTGGCCGATGATCTTCTGGCCTTGTGTCCGGATGAACAATGGCTGTATGACATCAGTCCCGGGTCCACGCTGCAGATGAAATATCGTAATTACCGGGACCAGCGCAAGCCGGATATGGAGGGGTGGAAGAAGCTGCTGGAAACCGCTCCGCGCCTCTTCAGCCAGGCCGGCATGGCCATTCTTCGAACGGGTAAAACGCCGGAGGACCAGATCATGGTCACGCTCGATTACGGCCGCAACGTCATGCACTCGGCGTTCGACCGCAACCAGATCACTTTGGCGGCATTCGGCAAAACGTTTACACACGGGCCCGGCAGCACCTACAACGCGGGGAGCGGGTGGGAACTCCATCCCGATCCCCGGCTGCGGACGTTTTGTTCGCACGGCTCCCTGGGCCAGAACGTGGTGCTGGTGGATATGCAGGACCAATTGTCGTCCGTCGGCACGCTGCTGGCCTGGAGTCCGAAAGAGGACTTCCAGGTGGCGGTCAGCCGGGTGGAGGGCATTCAGCCGGGTGTGGCGCATGTGCGCGGCGTGGCGCTGACCGACGGCATGGTCCTGATGCTGGATCGCCTGGAGTCCTCAATCGAACATGTCTATGATTTTGCCTATCATAATGTCGGCGAATTGACGCTGGGCGAAGGCTGGACGGCCAAGCCGATGGACAGGCCCCTGGGCTCGACGGCCAATTACGAAAACATCGCGGAGTTGAACCGCCTCACGGGTTCCGGTTCGGTCCGCCTGAACTGGGATCTCGACAACCAGATCGAGAAAGAGACGACCGGGAAAAACCGACAGACGAAATCGGCGGCGCCCGCCCGACTGGCGCTCTGGCAATGGCCGAACGAGGGGGAACTCTACACGGGACTCACGGGCATGATTAATCCCAACACGGCGATCATCGGCGACGCGGCGCCGTCCCTGTTTCACCGGATTCGCGGCAAGACCGCGGAGTATATGACCGTCTTGGAACCGCACAAGGGCGTTTCCCGGATTGCCGCCGTGGACGCGGGCGCCGGACAACTGACGGTATCCCTCACGAATGGAAAGAAAATCGTCGTCAATTGGGATGACCTGATCAAACGTTATGCCGTAAAACAATAGAAGGAAACGCTGTGAAAAAAATGTTGCGGGCCGCGTCGGCCCAGATCACCGGTCATCTCAAGGACATGAACGCCAACGTGGAGGATGCGTGCCGTCTCTCGACGGAAGCCGCGGAGCAGGGGGCGCGCCTGATTCAATTTCCCGAAGGCTGCCTCACGGGCAACGCGCTCACGGATCCCTCGCATCAGCCGACCCTGAATCTCGACGAGCGGGAACGGCCGTTTGTGCGGTTAAAGGAGGTCGCCGCCAGGCATGGGATCGCCATTTGCGCGGGCTTTACCACGCGATGGGGGCGGAAGTTCAATGTCGTTCACGCCGTCATCCAGCCGAAGGGACCGGTGCTGTTTCAGCGTAAGGCGGCGAGGGCGTCCACCGAGCCGGTGTTCCTGGCGCCGTGGCCGGATCTAACCCGTCACTTTTTCGAGGTGGATGGGGTGCGCTGTGTCAATGTCATCTGTTCCGAGATGGGCCACGCGGGAGTGGTCGATGCGGTCATCATCGGCCGTCCCCAATTGATCCTCCATTGTTCCGCCGGCTGCCTCCCCGCCTCGCAGGTGCTTCAACGGGCGCCCACCCCGGAGGAGGAGGCCGCCATGGACAAGGAAATGCATGGTGTGGTGGAAGGCGCCGCGAAAGCGACGGCGAAAAGCGGCATCCCCCGCCTGACGGCCAATCCCGTCGGGTTTGACGGGGAAACCTACTGGCCGGGCAATTCCTATGTGGTGGATGGGAGCGGAAAAGTGTTGCTCTGGATCAAGGGAACCAAGGTCCTGGAGCGCATGCAACCGTCCATGTCCGTGACCGATATCCCCGTGTAAGGCCGAGGGATGAGGGGGGAAACCTGAAACCTGAAAAAAGAGGCCCTATGCCCACCGAAGAAAAACAATTAAAACCCTGGGCGCAAGGGATCGCCGCCAACTGGGCCCACGCGGCTCGGGCGACGATCCTGGCGGACATGGGCAAAGTCCGGCCGGCGTCGGCCCTTTCGAGCCGGTTGAAAAAGGGGCGCTTCCCGAAAATACCCCAATCCGGATCGGGGTGATGGAGGGCGAGACTCTGGCGAGCCGTACGGAAGAATAGCACGCAAAATGCGGCAAAAACAGAGTGGAGCTATGGTCTGTTGCTGCACATGCAGTTTTCTTTGCTCACGGCTCGCGGGGACGCTCGCCCTCCATGACCTTTTCGAACAGGGTCTAAGCAGTATTTATTTTCTGGACTTTCGTGCATGCCCGCCGTCGCTTCCCAAGCGACGGCAGGTGTTTCGTGTTTCGTGGTTAAAAACATTCATTGGGTTGTGGGCGTCAGCCCGCGTTGGGAGGATCGAATGGACGACAAATGGAAACGGTTTGGAAAACGCATTGAGCCAAAATCGGGTTGGCGCAAACTCAAAGCTCACGTCGTTCGTTCTGATGGTACGCATGAAGAAATTAAAGGGGAGGGTATCTATATCGAACTGGATCACGAACGAGGAATACTAATCGCACTGCATGAACGGTCGCAGAACGAAGGTATAAGCCTCGTAAGCGCGCCGCAGGCGGACATTGACCAGAATTCGTTCAAGCCGGGTAAGGGCGGAATGATGTTTTCTGCACCTGTCCGTTCATCACACCTTGTGTTGAGCAGCGGTGGGGCAAACGTGTTCTATGTCTCGGCGATAGCGGAAACGGGAAGAGCATGTATGGCTCCTATCAAGTTGGCTGGAGGCAACACATAAGGAATTTCTATGAGTGAAGATGCCGTTATCGACGTCAAGGCCGAAGACTTCATTATTCCGGACCGCGGGACTTTCCTGGAAACCCTCGATTTTTCGAGGCCCGGGCTCGGTCCCGTCCGGGAGGCCCTTGACCGCGGCGACATCGAGGCCGCCGGCCGGGCGTTCATGCGCCACTTCCGCGCGCGCGACATGACGTCGCCCTTGCTGGTGGACTGGTCGCGAATACCGCGCGATCCTTCCCGTGTGACGAAAGCAACCGAGGGTATCCTGGATGGGCATCTTCAGGATGGCTATAACGTCTATGAAGTGCCTCCGACCGGCATCGACTGGCACGAGGCGCCGCTGGCTTGCCTGACCCGTTTCGGCATTTTCCCGCCGCTGATCGAGGCCGCCTGGCATACGGGCGATGCGCGTTACGTGCGCTATGTTGTGGACCACAGCCTGGAATACATCCGGGCCTGGCCCATCGAATCGTTCGTCGGACAGGACACCCGGAAGGGCTGGCGCAACCATTACGTTGTCAGCCCGCCCTGGTGGTGGTGCATGCATCCGAACCGTCTCCATCTTTGGGCGCTGGCCATGGCCTTTCTGCGGCTCAGCCCGCAGGTGACGGACGAGGAATTGCTGACGATCCTGCATCGGATGCTCCAGGAGATCCGTTTTCATACGTTTTTCTTCGATCGGCACGTGAATTGCGGCGAAAACGTCGGCGCGTTCATTCTGGAAGTCATGGCCACACTCTGCGTGGTCATGGCCGATTTCCGGGAAAGCCGCCGCTGGATGGACATGACCGCCGGGGGTGTCGTTCGGTTCATGACTCAGTCGTTTTATCCCGACGGGCTCTATAAGGAACTCGTCACGGCCTATTCCGCCTCGGTATCGTTGGAAGTCCAGAAACCGGCCTTTCTCATCCTGGATCATCCGACAATGCAACCGCTGAAGGACCGGTTGTGCGCGATGCTGATCGCGATCGTGGCCCAGTCCAAGCCCGATGGCATCCTTCCCCCGTTCGGCGATCTGTTTGCGCATGCGGCCAAAAGCTATATCATGGAACCGCTGCCCGACGCGCTTGGGATTTCCTGGCTGAAACCGTTCCTCGACAAACAGGGACCGGTGCCGCCGTTCCTGCACTGGCCGGAACGCGCTCAGGATGCCTGGGGCGGTTACTACTCCATGCGCAGCGACTGGACCCCCAACGCGCTCTTCCTGCTCATCGATGCCGGACCCTGGGGCGCCGCGCACCAGCATTGCGACAAGCTCAGTTTTGTGCTGTCCGCCCACGGCGCCGATTTCCTGGCCGACCCGAGCACGACCACATACGCCAGCAACGAGCCGGGCGCGTTCATCACCATGTTGAACGCGGGCTTCCTGCACAACACGATCACGGTGGACGATGTGGACGAATATATCCAGCCGCCGGGCTACTGGACCACGGACAAGCCGCTCGCGAACCGCTGGGAAAACCGCAAGGACGTCGTCTTGTTCGAGGGCGATTTCGATTTCGCGCCCCTCAAGGCCGTCCGCTGGGTCCGTCGCCTCGTGTTCGTCAAGAACGCGTACTGGATTCTCCAGGACGTGCTGACCGGCGAGCCGGACGC
>JACQHI010000471.1 GCA_016199105.1 Lentisphaerota bacterium
GATCAGCAACGCATAGTGGATTTGCTGGGAATCAGGCTGTAGCCATAATTGTGAAATGCGGTTTTCCCGCAACCTATTGAAAAAGAAGAGGATGCAAGTTTATCAAAAAAGAAAGTGCGACAAAAGGAGAAATGGAATGAACGCAAAGAAATCACTACGCAGTCTGATGACCGCAACACTATTGGTGGGGGCAACCCTGGGCGCTCAAGCCCAGATGCTGATGAACGGCGCGGGCGCCACGTTTCCGTACCCGATATATTCCAAGTGGTTCGATGAGTACGCCAAGGTGGATCCGTCGGTCCGGTTCAACTATCAGTCGATCGGCTCGGGGGGCGGCCAAAAGCAGATTCTGGCCGAGACCGTCGATTTTGGCGCGTCCGACGGGCCGATGAGCGACGAGAACATCGCCAAAGCGCCGGGCAAGATTCTGCACCTGCCCACCGTGGCGGGCGCGGCCGTGGTGACCTACAACCTGCCGGGCAATCCCAAACTGAAGCTGGACGGCGCGACCATTGCCGATATCTTTCTCGGCAAGATCGCCCAATGGAACGATCCCGCCATCAAGGCGCTGAACCCCGACACGAAGCTGTTGGCTCGGGACATCGTGGTGGTGCATCGAACCGACGGCAGCGGCACGACGTATATCTGGACCGATTATCTCAGCGCCATCAGCGACGCGTGGCGGGACAAGGTCGGCAAAGGCACGTCGGTCAATTGGCCGGTGGGGCTGGGCGGCAAGGGGAACGAGGGCGTTGCGGGTCAGGTGAAACACACGCCGGGCGCCATCGGGTATGTCGAATTGATCTACGCCGCGCAAAGCAAGATGCCGTATGCCGACGTCAAGAACAAGGCGGGGAATTACGTCACCCCGTCGATAGCGTCGGTCACCGCGGCCCTGGCCACGGCGCAGATTCCCGACGACTTCCGGTTTTCGATGGTCAATCCGGCCGGGCCGGATGCGTATCCGATCGCCGGAGCGACTTGGCTCCTGGTGTATGAACAACAGAAGGATCCGGTCAAGGGAAAGAAGCTGGTCGAATTCCTGAAGTGGGAACTGACGGAGGGGCAGAAGCTGGCCGCCGCGCTGGACTACGCCCCGCTTCCCAAGAGCCTGCAGGAACGGGTGATGGAACGAGTCAATCAGATCAAATACTAACGGTCCTATAGGCAACTAGGCAGGCCGTGAAGGGGAGGGATGATAGCCTCTCCTTCACGCCTGGGTTGCTTGAAGTCTGGAATCACGGGACATTCCGCCATGTCAAACAGTGCGGCAACGAAAGCCATCCTCATGCAACCGCCGTCGCGCCTGGGCGATCGCCTGTTCAAGGGGTTGACGCTGGCCATGGGCTTGTCGGTGGTCGCGCTCATGGCGCTCGTCGGCCTGATGCTTTACAAGGAATCGCGGCCGGCGATCCGGACGTTCGGCTGGCATTTCCTGACAACGTCCACCTGGGATCCGGTGCGGGATGTCTATGGGGCGCTGCCGTTCGTTTACGGGACCGTGGTGTCTTCTCTTTTGGGGGTGTTGATCGCCGTACCGCTGGGGATTGCCGCGGCCGTGTACTTGACCGAGTTGGCCCCGCTTCGGTTGCGCCAACCCATCGTTTCCGTCATCGAGATGCTGGCCGCGGTGCCCAGCGTGATTTTCGGGTTGTGGGGAATCTTTGTCCTGATTCCATGGCTCCGCGGCCATCTGTTTCCCGGGTTGCAGGAGTGTTTTGGATTTCTGCCGCTGTTCCAAGGACCGATTTACGGCGTCAGCATGCTGGCCGCCGGCATCATCGTGGCGATCATGATCCTGCCGATCGTCACGTCGGCCTCGCGCGAGATTCTGCGGTCCGTTCCCGACCTGCAACGCGAGGCGGCCTATGCCCTCGGGGCGACCCGGTGGGAAGTCACGCGTATCGCGGTGCTGAGCTATGCGAAGCGCGGCCTGTTCGGGGCGGCCGTGCTGGGGCTGGGACGGGCGTTGGGCGAGACGATGGCGGTCACGATGGTCATCGGCAACCGGCCGGAGATCGCGGCGTCGCTGTTTGCGCCGGGGCATACGCTGGCCAGCGTCATTGCCAACGAGTTCAGCGAAGCGACCACGGACCTGTACTTGTCGGCCTTGTTCGAGATCGGGCTGGTGCTTTTCGGCGTGACGATTGTCGTCAACATCCTGGCCCGGTTGCTGATTTACACTACGGCGGGTTCCACGACCGTCCGGACAGCGTGACGTTTATGAGCCAAACCACCAACAGCTCGCGCGACACTTGGCGCAAGGCGAAAAGCGGCGTCATGGCCGGGATATCGTTTCTAAGCGCGTTGCTCGTGATGGCGCCGCTCGGGCTGGTCCTGTTTTATCTGCTCAAGGCCGGCGCAACTTCGGTGGACCTGGGCTTCTTTCTCCATTTGCCCAAGCCTGTCGGAGAGCTCGGCGGCGGCATGGCCAACGCCATC
>JACQHI010000474.1 GCA_016199105.1 Lentisphaerota bacterium
CGACCGGCATTCGCTTCTCCATTTTCAATGGTTTTGCTGTAAATGATTTTGTCATTCTTGAGCCGTTGCATTTTTGGATGTCCTATCGGGCCGCCGACGGGCCAGTGTTTTATTCAGCTCTAGGAACGGCTCGCAGGCGGAGAGCGAGCCGTAGCAGGCCTCCGCCGCGGCTTTGCAGCCCCCCAGGCATTCACGCTCCAACCCGCAGCCGCGGCAGAATTCCGGCCGGGCCTCCTTGAATCCGAACAGGACTTTCGACCGCGTCATGGCCTTGAGCGATGTTTTAAAGAGGTTCCCCAGAATCGTCGGCGTATGATTGCACGGCCGCACGTTGCCCAGCGGATCCATCGTGTAATAGGCCCGGTCCGTCCCCGCCGCGCAGAAACCGAACCCGACATGCGGAAACTCCTTCGGCTCGATGAGGCACGGAGGGATGGCGATGGAGGCCCCGATGCCAAGCCCGTATTTCGCGGCATAGTCTTCCGCCACGCGCAAACCGGCGCGGACCTGCTCGACGGCCGGCATCAGCGTCTCGGGGTTCC
Source organism: Lentisphaerota bacterium (assembly GCA_016199105.1). Taxonomy (GTDB): domain Bacteria; phylum Verrucomicrobiota; class Kiritimatiellia; order JAAZAB01; family JAAZAB01; genus JACQHI01. Next base: position 543 of record JACQHI010000474.1, read on the forward strand.
CATGGGCCGAGCCCCCGGCATTGTAGCGGTTGAACAGGAAGCCTCTGGCGCCCAGCGCAATCCCGAGTTCGAGGGCGCCCTTCCAATGTTCGATATTGAGCGAGGTCCCTACAAACACGAACGCCAGCTCGGCGCCCTGATAGCGGATATCGGCGGCGGCGCGGGTGACCTTGTCGAAACAATCGTGGCCGCCCGCCAGCCGGTTGTGCATGGCGCGGTCCGCCGAATTGAGCGGCAACTCGAAGAGCGACACCCCTGCCCCGATGAGTGATTTCACGCGGGCCTCCGACAGGAGCGTCCCGTTGGTGATCAGCGCCACGCTCTCGCACTTCGATTTCGCCAGAGCGACCAATTCCTCCAGGTCGTCCCGGATGGCCGGCTCCCCGCCCGTGAAGGTGAACTGCCGGCAACGGCTGTCCCGGATGGCCTTCCGGATGAGTTTCCGGGCCTGCTCGGTGGATAGCTCCTTCTCCGCATAGCCGACATCGTCCTTCCAGACGTTGTAGCAATGAAGACATTGGAGGTTACAGCGGGGCGTCACCTCGTAGAGGATGGAGTCATGCGACCACGGCAGAAAAATCCGGCGCAGGAAATCCCGGTTCACGGATTGGGGTTCTCCAGCGTGCCCACGAGGGGAATGCCGAGTGTCTCCTCGATCGGCTTGAGCTGATCGGCTGAATAAAGCCCGGTTGTAATCAAGGCCCGGCAGACTTTCCGCATCTGCAGGCGATAATCGAGCGCGGTGGCGGGCAACGACCACCGCGCTATTTTAGCCGTGTCGTCTCCCGGCAGAACGATATCGGCCTTGCCATCCAGCAATGCCTCGAAATCCCGTGTCTGTTTCAGGACCCGATCGTTAAGTTTCTCTTCATGGCCTTTACCCCATTTGAATTGTCCGATATGATTCCTGGCCGACGGAATGAGCATCCTTTTTTCGAGGTTTTGTTGAACTGCGTCCGCCCCACTTGAAGATAGCAATGCGCAGAAATAGTAACGCATGTCATTTCGGAGCGCCTTTTCCGGATCGAACGCAACGATCTCCACATCCAACGCTTTCTCCACAGCCTTCACGAAGGAAGACGGCACTTCGCCACGGTCGTAGAGCAAACGGAAAACCCGGCGCACCTTACGTTGATACTCCTGGATATCTGCTTCGAGGGCATAGTCCGGCTTGGCCTCATTGGCTGTCGCCATGGCGGCTTTTCGGGCCGTTTCGCCGTCAATGACACCGGCCATAACATTGGTAGTCAAAAGGTCAGCCTGGAGTAGCTTGAGTTCTTCGCTGCGTTCTTTCACGGGTATAGCCACCCTAAAATAGCAATCGAAACCTTCGGCAGATGACAGTAATCCCGCTTTTTCAAGTGCATTTAAAACATTGGGATGAAGAGCGGGATCCCCCCAGTCATTCCACTCGGGCCCTTTCTGGAACAATTCTTCCAGGCGTTCCCGCATCGCCGCCAGTCTTTGCGTCGGAGTGAAGTTCGGGAGTTGGCCGTCCTCCATTTCCACGATCACGCCGGCGGCCACGAGGGCGGAATCGGTGGGAGTCACTTCGCCTTTTTTGTAGGTTTCAGCG
>JACQHI010000479.1 GCA_016199105.1 Lentisphaerota bacterium
CAGTATGCCGCCTGGATGAAGGTCGGCAAGGTGAAGCTGTATCCCATCGACGTGCGGGAATCCGTGCTGGACGTCGGGGGCCAGGACATCATGACGTCCGACAAGGTGACGCTCCGCATGAATGCCGTCGTTACCTACCGGGTGGTGGACACCCGCAAGTCGGTCGAGCAGGTCAGCGATATCGGCCAGGCGCTCTACCGGGAATCCCAACTGGCGCTTCGCGCCGTGATCGGGACGCGCGAGATCGACGCGCTGCTGGCCGACAAGACCGCGGTGGCCGGCGAACTGGAGGCCATTGTGCGCAAGCGGGCCGGGGAGTTTGGCGTGCGGGTCCTCAGCTTCGGAATCCGGGATATCATCCTTCCGGGCGAGATGAAGGCGCTGTTGAACAAGGTGATCGAGGCCCGGAAGGCGTCCGAGGCCAACAACATCACCCGCAGGGAGGAAACGGCGGCCATGCGCAGCCAGATGAACACGGCCAGGCTGATGCAGGACAACCCGTCGCTGATGCGACTGCGGGAGCTGGAGGCCTTGGAAAAAGTGGCCGCTTTCTCGAAACTGCAGGTTGTGCTGGGCGAGAAAGGACTGGCCGACCGCGTGGTGAACCTGATCTGAAAAAGGAGGGGGGAGCCGGGACCAGTCCCGGCTCCCCGAGGCGCAAACGGTTCGTTGCGAGGTAAAGGTGGCCCGGCTGCTCCGCGGGCGGGCATTGCTGCGGACAGATCCGTCGCGGCGGAGCGCGACGGCCACCTCATGAGGCTTGCCTTGGGAGCGGTAAGGGGCCAGTGACCGAAGGGTTCGAAAGCGTATGTCGGCCATTCTTGGCTGACTTCCCTCTACGCCACTGGCCCCTTACCGGGGGCGCCAGTTTCGGATGGATTATGCGAACCCTAAGAGTAAACTGTGTTTTTTGTGAAAAAGGATAGGGCGAATATGATCACGATCGATGGGGCTTTCGGGGAGGGCGGCGGGCAGATTTTGCGCACGGCTCTGGCTGTTTCGCTGGTGACCGGCAAAGCGTTCCGGATCGACGGTATCCGCGCGAAGCGCGGGAAGCCCGGATTGCTTCGTCAACATCTGACGGCCGTCAATGCGGCCGTTGAGATCGGCAATGCCCGGGTTGCCGGTAATTCCATGGGCTCCCTGTGCCTCACGTTTGAACCGGCCGGCATCCGGACGGGTGCCTTTCGCTATGCCGTCGGAACCGCGGGCAGCGCTACGCTGGTGCTCCAGACCCTGCTGCCGCCGCTGCTGACCGCCGATTCGCCCACGGAACTGACGCTCGAAGGCGGAACTCACAATCCCTATGCGCCACCCTTCGATTTCCTGCAGCGGGCGTTCCTGCCCCTCGTCAATCGGATGGGGCCGACCGTCACCGCGACGCTGGAACGGCCCGGATTTTACCCGGCCGGCGGCGGGAAGTTCACGGTGCGTATTGAACCGGTGAAGAAACTTGTCAGACTGGATCTCATGGAGCGCGGCGCCGTTCTTCATCGGGAAGCGGTCGGCATTGTCTCCCAGCTTCCCCGGAAGATCGCCGACATGGAGCTTGCCGTTCTTCGGAACAAGCTGTCCTGGGAGGGCGGGAGTTTCCGGGCCGAAGAGGTTCCCAATCCCAGGGGTCCCGGCAATATCGTCATGGTCACGATTCAGAGCGAAAACGTCACCGAAGTGTTCACGGGGTTTGGCGAGAGAGGTGTCCCCGCCGATCGGGTCGCCCTCACGACCGTGGATGCCGTTCGGGACTATGTTGCCGCCGGCGTACCTGTCGGGCGGCATCTGGCGGACCAGTTGTTGATACCGATGGCACTGGCGGGTGGAGGCAGGTTCAGGACGCTGCCGTTGAGCCGGCACTCCAGCACCAACATTGAGATTCTGAAGCAGTTTATCGATGTGGACATTGCAGCGACCAAGACCGGCCAATCCGCGTGGGAAGTCGCTATGGAACGGAGCCAATTGAACAACTCATGAGGACGCGACGGCGCGCGTCCCTCCAGTGCGGACAACAACCGTTTTGGAGGGCCACGCGCCGTCGTGGCCGTCTTTTCGGAAAACAAAAGGGAGAACGATAATGACAGCGCAATTTATCGAACGTGAAAAACCGGCCCATTATCACCGGTGGGGCCAGGATCTGGACATCCAGTCCGTCAAGCAGATGGACAACGCCTGCCGCCTGCCCGTTTCCGTGGCCGGAGCGCTCATGCCCGATGCCCACGTGGGCTACGGCCTGCCCATCGGCGGCGTGCTGGC
>JACQHI010000480.1 GCA_016199105.1 Lentisphaerota bacterium
CCCTTGTCGGCTGTCTTGTCCTGAGTAAACCCTGTCCCCGCCAGGAGCATGATCGCCACCGCGCATATCCACATTCGCAGGCTGAACATAAAGCCCTCCTTACGCCTTCAATTTTCGTTCCAGTTCCGCCAATTCAAGGGCCAGAGCCGGAGGAAGCCGCGAGCCGAACCGGACGTAATGCTCCCGGATGCCGGGCAGTTCCTTCCGCCAGTCCTCCTTGCTCACGCGCAAAAGTTCGTCCAGGTCCTGGGTGGCGATTTCGAGGCCGCGGGTATCCAGCGCCCCCTTGGCGGGCACTTTGCCGATGGGCGTTTCCTCGATCTGCCCCGTCCCTTCCACGCGCTCGCAAATCCATTTGAGCACGCGGCTGTTTTCTCCGAACCCCGGCCAAAGCCACTTGCCCTGCGCCGATTTCCGGAACCAGTTGACGTAGAAAATTTTCGGCAGTTTGTCGGACGATGTTTTTTCCTCCATGGACAGCCAATGGGCCAGATAATCGCCCATGTGATACCCGCAAAACGGGAGCATGGCCATGGGATCGCGGCGCACCACGCCCACCGCCCCGGCCTGCGCCGCCGTGGTTTCGGAGGACTGGAGCGAACCCAGGAAGGTGCCGTGCCGCCAGTTGAAGGCCTCGAACACAAGCGGAATGGTGGACGGCCGGCGGCCGCCGAAAAGAATCGCCGAGATGGGCACGCCCCGCGGATTGTCCCAGTTCGCGTCAATGACCGGACACTGCGTGATGGGAGCGGTGAACCGCGCATTGGGATGCGACGCCTTCCGCCCGCAACCCGGCGTCCATTCCTGCCCCTGCCAATCGGTCAGCTTCGGAGGCTCCGTCTCCGTCATGCCCTCCCACCAGACGTCGCCATCCGGCGTCATGGCCACATTGGTGAAAATACAGTCCTTTTGGAGACTCAGCAGCGCGTTGGGGTTGGATTGCATGGACGTGCCCGGCGCCACGCCGAAAAAGCCCATTTCCGGATTGATGGCATACAGCCGGCCATCCGAGCCGAACTTCATCCAGGCAATGTCGTCCCCCACGCATTCCAGCTTCCAGCCGGGCAGCGAGGGATTCATCATGGCCAGGTTGGTTTTCCCGCAGGCGCTGGGGAAAGCCGCCGCGACGTAAATCTTTTTCCCGGCCGGGGAGGTCAAGCCCAGGATCAGCATGTGTTCGGCCATCCAGCCCTGCTCGCGGGCCATGATCGAGGCGATGCGGAGCGCGAAACATTTCTTTCCGAGCAGCGCATTCCCGCCATAGCCGCTGCCGAACGACCAGATGGACTTGTCATCGGGAAAATGCACGATGTACTTGTTGTCCTTGTTGCAGGGCCATGGAACATCCTTTTCGCCCGGCTTGAGCGGCGCGCCGACGGAATGAATGCAGGGCACGAAATCGCCGTCGCCCAGCACCGCCAGAACGTCCTTGCCCATGCGGGTCATGATGCGCATATTGCACGCCACGTAGGGCGAATCGGAAATTTCAACGCCGATGTGGGCGATGGCGGAGCCGAGTGGCCCCATACTGAAGGGAATCACGTACATCGTCCGGCCCCGCATGCAGCCGTCATACAGGGCTTTCAAAGCCGCTCGCATCTCCGCGGAATCCCGCCAGTTGTTCGTGGGGCCGGCTTCATCCCTGCTCGTGGAACAAATGAACGTGCGATCCTCGGTCCGGGCGACGTCGGAGGGATCCGACCGGCAGAGGAAACTGTGGGGCCGCTTGGCGGCATTCAACGGGATGAAGGTGCCCGCCTTGACCATCAGGGCGCACAGCCGGTCATATTCCTCCCGGGATCCGTCGCACCAGTGGACCTGGTCCGGCTTGCACAACGCGGCCATTTCGTTCACCCACGCCTGAAGTTTTGGATTGGTCGTCACGGGATTCCTTTGGTTATGTGCGCATTTGCCCGCCTGAACTTGGGGCGACATTCAATCGATCCGGCCGCGCCTTGTCAAGGGCTATTTCAGCCTTTGGAAAAAAGCCGGACTCCCCCCTGTGACGATGGGTGGACCGCGCGCTCCGCCGCGCGGTTTCCGCTCCAGACACCCCTTGCCATTGATACCGCAAACGGATATATTACCGACATGCCCAAAAGCGTCCTCATTTGCCTGACTGCCGGGCTGATTCTGTCAGCCGCCTTCTCACCCGTCTGCCGCGGCCAGGAGAAGAAGCCGCTGAGAATCCTCCGGGTTTCGACCAAGTCCATCAAGGCCAGCGACATGACCCGGGAGGACTGCATCGAGCGCGCCACGGGGACCGCCATGAGCAAGGACCTGAGAGGCGCCAAATTGAACGATGCGGATCTCAGCGGGGCCAATCTGAACTCCGCCGACCTGGGCGAGGCCCTTCTCAAGAAGGCGATCCTCAAGGACTGCTCGATGTCCCGCGCCAACCTCGTCGGCGCCAACATGGAGGGGGCCATTCTCGACGGCAGCGTGCTGACCGGCGCGAACCTGACCGGCGCCAACCTGACCGGCGCCACTCTCACCAAGACCCGACTGAACCAAGCCCAGTTCACCGGCGCCAACCTCTCCAAGGCCAATCTCTCCAAAGCGGACCTGACCGGCGCCGATCTCACGGGCGCCACACTCGCCGATACCAAACTGGACGGGGCCATTCTCACGGGAGCCACCCTGGCCGACGGCTCCCCCTACGAATCCGTTTCCCGCCCCACGCCGCCGGAAGGCCCGCCGACAGGAACGACGAACTCTGTGATCGAGTTTCAAGCCGGCTATGCCCGGTGCGACTTGAATCATCCCGTGCAATACCAATTCGACTGGGGGAACGGGCAGACGTCGCAATGGTATGAGGTGGAAGATATGGCCGCCACCAACGGCTGGCCGCAGCCCAACACGTATTCCATCAAAAATCGCGCCCGCTGTTCGGTGAACGAGAAAATCGTGTCCGAATGGTCAAGCCCCCTGCCGGTGAACATCCAGCCATGAAAGCGGGTTATGCTCAGGTTTGTGTCACGCCTTGGCTCGGTTCCCTGATGGAAGGCCTGGGCCAGCCCGACCCCTGCTCCGCCATCCATGACGACCTGTTCATGCGGGCTCTCGCCATTTCCGATGGGGATCGCGAGGCGGTGCTCATCGGCTGCGATCTCCTGTTTTTCGAACGCGCCGTCGTTGACCGTTTCAAGGGCGCCATCGGGCGGGTCCTGGATCTCACACCACGCCAGATTCTCATCAACGCCTCCCACAATCACGCCGGCCCGCTGTTGAGCCACTGGTCATACAGCGACGGGCCGGACCCGGAATACCTGGACCGCGTGGAGGCCGCCATGATCGAGGCGGTCGTTCAGGCCCGTTCGCGGCTGACCGACGTCACCCTGTGGGCGGGCATGACCCGCACGAATATGCCGGTGAGCCGGAGGAAGCCCACCCCCGACGGCACGGTGGAGTGGAAACCCTATCGCAAGGGAACCATCTGCCAGGCGCTGCCCGTCTGCATGCTGAAGGACGACCGCAACGAACTGGTGGCGCTGCTCTTCTCGGTGTCCTGTCATCCCTCATCCTGGTATGAACCGCAAATTTCGGCGGATTACCCGGGCGTCGCCCAGCGCCGGCTCAACGCCCATTTCAAAACCGAATGCGCGATGTTTTTGCAGGGGGCCGGCGGCGACACCAAACCGCGCACCGTGGCCGACGGCGAGGAACGCTGGCGGCACGGCCGGTGGGAAGACGTCGAAGAGGCGGGTCGGGACGTGGCCGACGCCGTCATCGCCCTCGTGGACAAAGGCCTCGTCAGATGCAAGCCCGACCTGCGCATCCATTACGAGGATATCCGCTGGTCCATGGAGACGCTTCCCACCCGGACCGAACTGGAGCAGATCGAAGCCAATCCCCCTGAATTCAAGCGGGAGGTCCGCCAAAAATGGGCCCGCGCCATGCTGCGAAAGCTGGACTGCCACGGCCGCCTGCCCGACGCCGTTCCGGTCGGCCTGCACGTTGTGCAACTCGGCAAGGGCCTTCGCTTCATCGGCCTCGAAGGCGAGAGCGTGGCCGACCTGGGCCTGCTGACCCTGAACTGCTACGACCGGGGGGTCACCTTCCCGCTCGGCTACACCAACGGCACCCAGCTTTACCTGCCGTCCTCGCGCATGCGAAAGGAACGCGGGTATGAAGTGGACAGTTTCTACGAATACCACTGGCCGTCATTCCTGGCCGTCGGCGGCGATACGCTCATTGAGACGGCGCTGCGCCGGCTTCAACAAACCGGCGCCATCCCGAACGACGCTCCATGACCCAGTCAACGCCAACAGGTAGGGCGTGCTGGCCCAGCGCGCCGC
>JACQHI010000472.1 GCA_016199105.1 Lentisphaerota bacterium
ATGACTTTGTGTACCTGTAGCTCAACTGGACAGAGCATCTGACTACGGATCAGAAGGTTGCAGGTTCAACTCCTGCCAGGTACGCCATACCCAACGCCCTCCCCGCCGGCAAACAGCGGTTCCCTATCAACACAGATCAAGAAGCGGCTCCGCACAGCGTTGCCCTCCATGGGCTGAAACGATGGGCTGTTGGAGGGCGACGCTGTGCGGAGCCGTCTTCCTTCCGTCTCTCTCCTCTTCCCGGCTCGCCACAGTCTCGCCCTCCATAAGCGAAGCGCTATCAACAAGGAGGTGAGTCGAAAAGCGTGAGCGCGACAGGAGAGGTCAAGTCATCAAGGGGAGCGGTTGGGTTGCGGAGCTACTGCGCGGGGACCAGTTGCGCCATCTGTTGCGCATCGAGAACAGCCAGACGTTCCCGCACTTTGGTCCAATAGGCATCCGCTTTCTCCGCGACAGGTCCTTCGCGGGCCGTCAGTCCATCAGGGCCGCAATTCCACAGCACCGCATAATCGCGCAGCGTCGGTTGACGGCCAAGACGACGGGGCTCGCAATAATACGCCAGATAGTCCTTGCAGATGGCGACGCTCTTTTGGGCGTCATGGCGATCGCGATAGGTGAACTTTTTATACCCGGCAATCCGGTTCACGTCCTGGACCACACACCGGTGAATTTGGAGAATCCCCTGGGCGCGGCCGCCATCGCCGGACCGGGGCACACCGTCCGATTCGACGAGAATCAACGCCGCGATCAATATCATCAGACTGTTCATAACTTTTTATGCAATTACACCGAGGCAAATTACTTGACGTGAATAATAAAGCCATCGGGCAGCCATGTCAACAACTTAAACTAAAAATCCGGAAGGGGCTGATAAAAGCCCCTTCCGGATTTTTTCAAGCGGTTAATCGCTAATGGCTTACATGCTGACCGGTCGCACATACCATTTCAGGTTGATGGTATCATAGATGGCCAGATCGTCCTTGTCGTCGCCCACGTAATCGCCGGGAATGGGGATGGCGCCCGGCCAGCCCCACTGCAGGCGCCAGGCAATCGGACTCGTCAGATCGGTGAGGGACAGGATATACCAATACCCCTCGATCATATCGAAGATGGCCAGATCGTCTTTGCCGTCGCCATTGTAATCGCCGGGCACCGGATACGCCCCCGGCCAGCCCCATGGGATCTGCCAGGCAATCTGAGTCGTCAGATCGGCGGAAGACAGGATATACCAATACCCCTGGATCGTATCGAAGATGGCCAGATCGGATCTGCCGTCGCCATTGTAATCGCCGGACACCGGATACGCCCCCGGCCAGCCCCATGCCAGGTCGAAGATGAGCGTGCTTCCCGCCACCGTCCGCACATACCATTTCCCTGTATTCATATCGAAGACGGCCAAGTCGGAACTACCATCCCCGTCGTAATCGCCGGCCACAGGATAGGCGCCCGCCCAACCCCACGGGGCATAAGAAAGCAGATTCAAATTGTCATCGCAAGTATGCACATGCCAGTAACCGCGCCACCAATCGAACATCCCTAAATCGGCCTTGCCGTTGCCGTTATAATCGCCGGGCACCAACATATCCCATGGCTCGCCAAACGTGTGGGCGTATTCCAGAACCTGTGTGCCCGTGGCGGAAAGGATGTACCAGCTAGTCGTGTTGGTCGCATAAACGGCCAGATCGTCCTTGCCGTCCCCGTTGAAATCTCCAGAGGCGGCCACTCCTCCGGATACCCCCCACTGCAAGCCCCAGATGAGATCTTGGAACACCGGACCCGCCCGTGAGCTCATCAGGATCGGCACATCCGAGAGATCGATGGCCATGCTGGTACCGTCCGAAACCGCCACGCGAACGTAATATTCCCCGGATTGGAAGGCCGAGGTATCCCAGGAATAGGAATTGGTTCCCGGGCTGTTGGTCACGATCGCGAGCAGGTTGGTCACGCGATCTTGTCCGGAGGCAAAGGTGCCGTAAAAGAGCCAAACCGTCAGGTTCGTGCTGTCGGCATCGTTAATCGCCCACGACAGCGTGAAACGGTTGTTGGTCGGCCGGGCCATGCTGACGAGCTGCACCTCGTCAATGGCGAAGGTCGTCGGCACGGCGGTTTCGAGAGGATCCATGCGGAAGTATTTCGCCGTGCCGATATTCGCCCAGCCGGCCTGCGGTGTGGTGTACCCGTCACGACTGTTTTCCATGAAGTTGGTGTCCCACAAGTCCACCGTGTACCAGTGCCAGTCCTCCAGCAGGGGAATCGCCTGCGAATACGTGCCGTCGGTGTTCAGATCCGATTTGGCCCACATGAAACGGGTCACCCAGCCGCGGTTGACCATATCGTTGATATTGGTATAGCCGGTGAGATCCACCAGCATGCGGAAACGCAGGTAGCGGTATTCCGTGGTGTCGATGGGTGCGAACTCGCCGCCCAGCTTGGTGTTCAGCCAAATGTTATCGTCGGATTCCGGATTGCCGGGAAGCGGCCAATCCGTGGTGCCCACCAAGGCGCCGTTTTGACTCTGCAAATTCGAAATCTGTTCGTAGATGTAGAGATCATTCGTGGCCGCCATGTCCCACGGATTCCCCAAAACCGTCGTGGCATAATCCACGCCGGACGTATAAGTGGGCGCGAGCACCCGGACCGTTGGAGAAGCGCCGATGCGCACCCGTCCGCTGTACGCGCTGCGGGCGGCTTCGGATTGGGTGGTTCCCTCGGAATGCATCAGCTTCACGTAAAAATAGTAATCGCCCGGGGGCAGCGCGCCCGTATAAAAGGCGTACACGCCGTCGTTCTTGACGCTGCTCTGGAACAGATCGCCTTCGCCGCTGTTGGCTGTGTTGATGTAGAGTTGGACAAAATACGAAGGGTCGGCCGAAGTGACGCTGGCGTTCCAGTTGATGGTCAGCACCGGCGAGCTGGAAGGATCGTAGACGCGCATCCAGTCCACGGAAGTGGTGAACGAGGAATCCGAAGCCGATGGAACCACAAACAAGCCATACACGGTGCTGTCCCAGGTTCCACTTTGCTCCAAGCCGGCCACGGCGTAGCCGGCGCCGGGCTCGTTCCGGAGCTCATTGAGGTAAGACGCGCCCGTCAAGTCAATGTCATACACCCGGTAGCCGGAGGGATGTTTCACCCAGGCCAAACCGGCGTTGTCCACTTCCGTAAAGCCCACGTAATTCGCCTCGACTGCATCGATGGTTTTATACCAATACACGTAAAAGCCCGTGCGATCGGCCTGCTCCAGTGTGCTCCGCATGGACAGCCGGGTGTAGCGGCTGGCCGTGATGGGATTCAAGGTGCCATAGGGAATGCCATTGTCATACCGTGAATCGTAAATCCGGTGGGTCGGGATCGAGTAGCCGCGGAACAAGGGGAAAATTTGCGCCATGTTGGCAAACGCAACGCCCGTCCAGATGCCGTTGGTCGCCGTCGGTTCCGTAAACTGGGCGTCCCAGGGAATATCGCGCAACTTGTCTATGTCCCAGGGATCGTTCAGTTCATACGTGGCAAACTCGGTGCAATCCGGAAAATTCGTGTCGGCTGTGGGCGACGTCAACGTGATGGTCTGTTGCGCCCTGCCCGAAACCGCCGCCAGCAAAACCGCCACACCGAACAACCAATGATTGATGCGCATGACACAATCTCCTTGAATTGAGTTTGAGAGCGGAATCGCTCTGAATTATTAATGACGACCCCTACCGTTTAGTATATCCGACGAAACACTCCACCTCTTTTTTTTAATATATACTCCATTTACCGACGCAACGCAATTAGTATTTTAAAAGGATCGGGGCATATCCTCGTTTCTTGATTGTTTCATCCTTGTTATAAACAACTTGCATCAGTCGCGAAATTGAATCGCCAGCGGTTTTACGCCCCAGATGTCCCGGGCATATTCGCTGACGGTGCGGTCGCTGGAAAACCGGCCCATCCGCGCCACATTGACAATGGCCTTGCGGGCCCATTCCCTCCGGTTTCGGAACACCGCTTCCACGCGGCCCTGGCAATCCACGTAGGACCGGTAGTCGGCCATGTGAAAATACCGGTCCTCGCCGGTCCGCATTTTCACCAGGTCCGTAAACAGGGACGCATCCCCCTGCGCGAAATGGCCGTTCCGGATGGATTCGATGACCTCCCGTAATTCGGCATCGCGATCGACATAGTCGGCGGGACGGTAGAGGGCGGATTTCCGCAATTCCATCAATTCCTCCGCCGTATGGCCGAAAATAAAAATATTGTCCGGCCCCACCTCCTCCAGAATTTCGATATTGGCGCCATCCCGCGTGCCGATGGTCAGCGCCCCATTCAGGGCGAGCTTCATGTTGCCGGTGCCGGAGGCCTCCATGCCGGCCGTGGAAATCTGCTCGGAAAGATCCGCCCCCGGAATGATCGTTTCCGCCAGGGACACGTCATAATCGGGCAGAAAAACCACTTTCAGCCGGTCGCCGACATCCGGATCGCGATTCACCACACCCGCCACCGCGGTGATGAACTTGATGATGAGCTTGGCCTGATAGTAGTTCGGCGCCGCTTTGGCCGCAAAAAGGCAAACCCGCGGAACCGGGGCCGAGTCGGGATTCCGTTTCAAGCGGTGATACAAAGTCACGACGTGCAGGGCATTGAGAAACTGGCGCTTGTATTCGTGAAGCCGCTTGACCTGCACGTCGAACAGCGCATCCGGATCCACCCGGATGTTCGTTTTTTCGGCGATCAGCGCCGCCAGACGCGCCTTGTTCTGACGTTTGACCCCGGCAAAGGCCTGTTGAAAATCCGCGTCATCGGCAAACCGCTCGAGTTCCCGCAAGCGGTCCAGGTCGCGGATCCAGTCGTGGCCGATCTTGCCGGAAATCAGACCGGCCAGGCCCGGATTGCTCACCAACAACCACCGGCGCGGCGTGATCCCGTTCGTCTTGTTGTTGAACTTGTCCGGCCAGATCGCCGTGAAAGGCCGGAACATCGTGCTCTTGATGAGACGGGTATGCAGCTCCGATACGCCGTTGACGGAATGACTGCCCACAATGGCCAGGTTCGCCATGCGAACCTGCTTGACGGCCCCCTCTTCGATCAGGGAAACGGCCCGTATCGTTTCCAGATTTCCCGCCGTGTGAACCTCCACCTGCTGAAGGAAGCGCTGATTGACGGCATAAATGAGTTGGAGGTGGCGGGGCAGGATTTTTTCCAGCAGAGACACGGACCATTTTTCGAGGGCTTCCGGCATGAGGGTGTGATTGGTGAAGCCGAAGGTCTTCGTGGTGATGGTCCACGCCTCCTCCCACGGCAGCCCCGCCTCATCCACGAAGAAACGCAGTAGCTCCACAATGGCCAGCGCCGGATGCGTGTCGTTCAATTGGATCGCATTCTTCCGGGCAAACCCGCTCCACTCCCGGTGATTCTTGCGATACCGGCGGATGAGGTCCCGGATCGAACAGACCACCAGGAAATATTCCTGGATCAGTCGTAATTCCTTCCCCGCCGACGTGTTGTCGGACGGATACAACACCTGGGTGATGCCTTCCGCCCAGTTCTGCTCCTGGACCGCCCGGACATAATCCCCCCGATTGAAGACATCGAGCCGGAACCCCTCATGCGCGCGGGATTGCCACAGGCGCAGAAAATTCACCGTGTTGACGCCATAGCCGATGACGGGAATATCATAGGGGACGCCCTCCACCATCTGCCAATCCACCCACACCGGCCGGGTCTTCCCGTTGGTCCCGGGTTCCGCGGCTATCCGCCCATACAGCCGCACCGGGACGATATATTCCGGCCGCACCATTTCCCACGGATACCCGAATTTCAACCAATCGTCGGGCTCCTCCTTCTGCCAGCCGTCCTCGATCTCCTGTCGAAACATGCCATGTTCATAGCGAAGCCCGTACCCGTATGCCGGCAGTTCCAGCGTGGCCATGGAATCCAGGAAACAGGCCGCCAGCCGGCCAAGGCCGCCATTCCCCAGCCCCGCATCGCGCTCCCATCGGATCATGGCGTCAAGCGTCAGCCCGAGACGGCGCAGGACCTGATTGACGGCCGGCATGACGTTGAGGGCAACGATGTTGTTCGTCAACAACCGTCCCAGCAGGTATTCCATGGACAGGTAATAAACCCGCTTCACATCCCGATCCAGATACGCGCGATGCGTCGCGATCATCCGCTCGACAATGAAATCGCGGATGGCCAGGGAAAGGCTGAGATATTTATCGAAGTCCGTGGCCGTTCGCCAGTCCTTGCACCGGGTGAACTTGAGGTGAAACATCATCCGGTTGAGGATCTGCCGGGCGGTGATGGATCTGACCGGACGCGTCCGGACTGTGAGCTTTTTTCCCATAAGGCGTTATTTCACCTGCTCGACCGTGATGGTTTTGTCGATTTCCTCGCGCAGGATGCGTTCAAGCCCCTGCTTGATCGTCATCGTGGCGTGCGGGCAACAACCGCAGGCGCCGGTCAGGCGAAGTTGCACCTTGGCGCCCTCAATGGACACCACTTCAAGATCGCCGCCATCGGCCTGCAGCATTTTCCTCAACTCTTCCAATTTCGCGCGTATGGGATCGTCGGCCATGGGATTTCCTTTCTTTTGGTTGTTCGTCATAAAAGCGCAAGAGCATGCCAGATCGGCGCCCTTTTTGAAACAAAAATAGGCATGGTTCAAAGAATGGCATTGACCTGCGGCTCCGTCTCCGGTACATCGTCTCGCATGAAAAACGACGCCTGGCATGACATCCGGGAAGCGGTCCTGAAGGGTCGCGCCGTATCCCCCGAAACGGCCCTGGCCATTTTGCGCAGCGCCCCGCACGAGCTCCCGGATCTCCTGGCGGCCGCCACCCGCCTGCGCCGCCGCTTTTTCGGGGACAGGGTTTTTTTCTGCTCCATCCTGAGCGCCCGGAGCGGCGCCTGCACGGAAGACTGCGCGTTCTGCGCCCAATCGGCTCATCACTCGACGGGCATCGAACGCTACGGGCTTCGCTCCGTGAAAACCATGAAACAGGCTTTCCGGGACGCCCTGCCGAATCCCATCGATCATTTCGGCATCGTCACCAGTGGAAACACGCTTCACCCCGGGGGAGTCGCCCGGATCTGCGGACTGGTCCGCCGGAACCGGCATCCCCGCGTGGCCTGGTGCGCCTCGCTGGGCTCTCTTTCCCTGGACCAGCTCAAGGCCTTGAAAGCGGCCGGACTCCAACGCTTTCATCACAATCTGGAAACGGCCGAAAGCTTTTTCCCGTCCATCTGTTCCACCCACTCCTGGCGGGATCGGTTGATATTGTTGCGGCGCGTCCGGAAGGCGGGTCTGGAAATCTGTTCCGGAGGAATCCTCGGCCTGGGGGAAAGCCCGGCTCAGCGGGTGGAATTGGCCGTGACGCTGGCCCGGGAAAAAGTGGATTCCATCCCCGTTAATTTTCTCATTCCGGTTCCGGGGACCCGCCTGGAAAAGCGGACGCCCCTGGCGCCGCTCGACATGCTCCGCAGCATCGTCATGTTCCGCCTCGTTCATCCGCGGGCGGAACTCAAGGTTTGCGCGGGCCGCACGCACCTGCGGGAACTGCAGTCCCTCGTGTTTTACGCCGGAGCCACCGGCTTCATGATCGGCCCGCTGCTGACCGTGGCCGGCCGCGACGTCGCCCAGGATCTTCAACTGCTGAAGGATTTGGAGATCCCCTTGCCGCGATGAAGGTGACGGTTCAGATTCGTCGAAGACGAATCTATTTCACGACGATCTGGATTTGTTCGGGCACGATCATCGGATGGCGCTTGCCCTCCACCCAATACTCACGGCCGCCGATCGCCAGCGTTCGCCCCAGCAACGCGTTCATCTGGTCGCGATTCCCTTTGACATAGCACAGCATGCGGGTTTCACCCTCGCTGTCGATGACCACCAACCGGTAGCGGCTGGGCCTGCGGAAGAAATAGCCCGTCTGCTTCAGCACGCCTTCAACCTGCTTCCACTGCCCCTGCCCCACGCCGGCAATGAGTTTGACGTCGGCCGGCGGCGCGATCGCCGGCGCCGCACCCGTCCTCGTTACCGTCTTCTCCGCAGGCTCGACCGGCGGAAGGGCCTCTTGCCTGGGGGGCGACGGCGCGAGCTCCACCCGATCGTGTTTCTCCGGCGAAGGAACAACCGGCGCGGGCTGACTTCCCCCCCGGCTGACAGGCAGGACTGCCTGTCTTACTGGGGGTAAGTCGGCCATTCCGGGTGGAACCGGCTTCGGGGACTCCATCCGGGATTCCGTTTTCGCCGTTTCGCCCTTCGATTCCCGTATGATCCTGGGCGACAACAACTCCACGAGCGAACGGGACACCCACAGCGAACAGGACTCGGGGGGTGCGATTTTCACCCATTTGTCGTGCGTGCCGCGGACCGTCACCGAACCGCCCTGCTGCAATTGCCCCACGCTCGAGAAATTGATCCCCGCATTCGCCCTAACATTCACCCGGGGCGCCGTGATTGTCCCATCTTTCACAAAATCGCTGTGGATCCATAAATCGATGGCGGGGGGCGCCACGACTTCCACCCAATCCTTGTCCATCGTCTTCACCGCGAGAATGTCGTTTTCCGACATCTGGCCCACCACCTCGGCATTGGTTTGCGGTTTCGCGCGCAAATTCACATGGTCGCGAATCACCCGGACACTCGCCAGGGAATTCGTTTGCGCCCGGACCGCCCATGCGACGCCGAGGCCCAGCATCACCGCCCACAACGTTTTCATGCGTGTCTCCTAGTTCCCTCTTCTCCGTTCATCATAAAAGTTGATGGCGGTTCATGATGGTGAAGGCACTGACGCCTCGTGCGCGGCTGCGCCGTTGCCCGTATCGGCCAGATGCCGCAACACGGCCAATTCTTGTTCCGACACCGGCCTCCATTTTCCCGGACCGATCCCGTTCAAGCGCAGCGGCCCGATGCCGATTCGTTTCAGCCGTTTCACCGGACGCCCCAACGCCGCCAACAGGCGGCGGACATGCCGGTTGCGTCCCTCCCGCAACACCAGTTCGTATTGATCGCGCGCTCCCGGCGCTTCCACTTCCGTCACGGATTCGACCCGGAGTGTTTCCCCTTCGGACACCACCCCTTGCGCCATCCGGGTTTTCTCCCCCGGCGTCAGCCGGCCTTCAATCCAGACCCGGTAGATCTTCTTGATCTCGAATCGCGGATGCATCAACGTGTGGGCGAGCTCGCCGTCATTCGTCACGATGAGCAGCCCCTCGCTGTACCGATCGAGCCGGCCGACGGTGAACACCCGCCGGCCCAAAAACGAAAAAAAATGAGCGAACGTCAACCGCCCCCGCGGATCATGGGCTGTACAGAGAACATCGCGCGGCTTGTTGAACAGAAGAACGACCTTCCCCTCCGGACGGACAGGCCGGCCATCCACCTGCACTCTGCGGGCGGCCGGCGCGATGCATGTCCCCAGGCGGGTGACGACCTCGCCATCCACCGTGACGCGCCCCGCCGCGATCAAGGCCTCACACGCTCGCCGGGAACCGACCCCGCACTCCGATAAAAACTTATGAAGCCTGACTTCAGACATCCGGCTTGGTTTTGGGAAGTCCGAGACCACGATTGCCCTCTTTCCACT
Organism: Lentisphaerota bacterium; assembly: GCA_016199105.1. Lineage (GTDB taxonomy): Bacteria > Verrucomicrobiota > Kiritimatiellia > JAAZAB01 > JAAZAB01 > JACQHI01. The sequence continues at coordinate 9,570 of JACQHI010000472.1, forward strand.
TCCCCCGGGCTTTCAACAGGTCGACCCGTTCAAACCGCTTCAACACATTCCGCTTGGTTTTGATCTTGTTGGCGGATTTCAAACTGGCATGTTGCGACATAACGCTCTCCCGTTCTAATCAGGTCCAGTGTTCAGGGTTCGGGGTTCAGGAAATCCACAGCGCATCCTTACCATAATGCGGCGCAAAGTCAAAATGTTATTCCAACCGAAACGGCAAAGGGCCACTGGCATAGGGGGAAGTCAGCCAAGAATGGCCGACTTACGCTTTCAAACCCTTCGGTCAGTGGCCCCTACCGGCCAAAGCCCGCCTTCCGCATGCGATCCAGGGTCAACGCGGAGTCGGGCCCGGCTCCG
>JACQHI010000469.1 GCA_016199105.1 Lentisphaerota bacterium
AGTCGGTTCGATTCTGGCTGTTGTCGATAAAGGCCGCAAGGGCAGGGTCGAGATATTGTTCGCAGCGCTCCAGCACCCCGGCCCGGAACGCGGCCAGCTCGGGATGGTCGCCCTTCGCGCGGAGGGCGGGCAGTTCGGACTCGCCCCAGAACAGGCGGGGATGACCGGCGATCGGTTTGGACTTTTTCATGTATCGGTTCCTGGATGGGGATGAAGGTGGATTCGTTGGGCTGTCTTGGTTCGACGTAAGGACTCTCATGGGTTTTCGTTGAATTGAAAGGCGTACAGTTTACATGCCCGAAGCCTGAAGTGAAGCTTAACCGGTTTCCCGACAAGCTCGCCGACGTTGTCTTTTTCGCGCCAGACGACAGGCGCCGCTATCTGGTTGCGGTCAATGTCAATGGACTCGGCCAGGGTGTAACCCGGAAGGGGATGATTCTTCTCGTCGCGTATCTCAACCCAGACCTGGCCCAAGGCCGAGCAGTCGACGTTGATCTTCGGATAGGCGCCGGAAAAAACCAGCAGTGGCGTCGTAAACTCGGCGCCCTCATACGCCGCATCGGCGGAGATGAAGCCGTCAAGCCGCTGGACAAGGCGGCGTAATCCCCTCTCCGGTTTCATCTTCCCGGGCTCATAGACACCGTGGGTGTGGTATGAGGGCGAATCGAACATCCAAATCTCATTGCCTTTGCGGATCATGCCCAGGCACATGTACGTCTGCCCGCCGTCCCAGTCGCCCTTTAATCCGAGCGAAACGTATGGCCTGCGATCCGGCCGATGAAACACCACACCGTCCCGGCTCACGGCAAGTTGCACGTCGATGGGGCCGTCGTTGGTGAATCGCCCGCGCGTGTCACGCCCCTCCAGTGTCGTGTCACTCGTGTCGCCCACCGGGTAATGGCGGTAAGGCGTCGTGAAGCTGAAGTAGGCGTCCGCCGCCCACGGGTACAGATGCACGCACGGCGTGTACAGATCGCTGTCCGGCGGATCGGATTCGTCGGTGGTGATGGCCGTGGGATACAGGTGCCCTTTCGAAGTTGCAAATGCATCGACGGAACAGTCCGGATCCACCGGTACCCAGGGCAGATTCATCGGATCGGCGATCTCGAGCCGGCCGACGGTGCGCCCGCGCTGATGCGTCCGGAAGTATGCGGCGTACTTCCGGATGCGCGTGTCATAGAAGAAATGGTTCTGCGTGTCGTGGAAGTAGTCCGAGACCGGCGTGGCGTGGCGCTTCCAGTGAATGCCGTCGGGGCTGGTGCACAGGTACAGTTCGAATCGCCACACGTTGCCGCGGGGACCACAGATCGCGCCTTTCGATTCGGGCCAGACCGGGTTTTCTTTGACAATGCACAAGGCCTTGAAGCGATGCTCGTCCGGTCCATTCGGATCGAGCATGACGCCCCCGTTTGCGCCCGGCATGACGATGTTGTTTTCCCGGATGCCTTCCCATTCAAACAGGTTGACGTTGACGCGTTTCCAGTTCAGGCCATCCTTGCTTTCGGCATAGCAGAGGCAGCGATAGTGGTTGTTGGCGGCATCGAGATTCGACACGCCATCATACCACATTTTATATGTCCCCTCGTGTTCGAGGACAGTGGAATAGACGCAAATTGCCAACTCGTCCCAAGGCGCCCCGGGTCGAAGGACGATGTCGCTCTTGATGGGCGGATTGACCGTGAGTGTCATGCCTCTCTGGGCTTGGAACCATTTGTTGTCGATAAAAAGCTGTTTTTCGGCGCCGACATCAATCGTACGCGTTCTGGTCATGTTTCTCCTTCGTATTCGAAGAGCGGCTCGGAGCGGCCCCGGGGCGGGAGAAGCATGCGGCCGTCAATGGCGATCGAGAAACAGTCGCCGGCGCTCGCGGCGAGGAGCCGTCCGGCCGGGTCGCGGCGGACGACGACCAGGCCGGCCTCGGCGTCGATGCCTCCGAGGCTGATGTGGCGCACGAGAGGGTTGGCGACAATGATGTCGCGGCAATCGCCGTGGTCCACGACGAGGCCGACCTGCCGCGGGGCATGGAGCCGCTCGAGCCGGACCGGCGG
>JACQHI010000043.1 GCA_016199105.1 Lentisphaerota bacterium
CCAAAATCCAAAATCTAAAACCCAAAATCGGACTTCCATGTTCCAATTCGTCGAGCCACTTTATTTTCTGCTGGCGATTCCGCTGCTTCTGGCGGTCTGGCTGGTTTTTCGCCGCCGCATCGCCCGGGCGCTCCTCTTCGCGCCGGTGACGTTTCTGCCCGCCGGCCGCCCGACGTGGCGCATCGCGTTGACCCGGCTTCTGCCCGTCCTGTATCTGCTCGGTCTGGCCCTGTTCATCCCGGCCCTGGCCCGCCCCCGCACGGTCTTTTCCAGGATCACGCAACGCTCCAACGCCATCGCCATCCAGATGCTCGTGGATGTCTCGGGGTCCATGCAGGCCCTCGATTTTTCCACGCCCGACACGCCCAAAACCCGCCTCGACGTCGTCAAGGAGACCTTCACACGCTTCATCCTGCAACGCCCGGATGACCTCGTCGGCCTGGTGGTTTTCGCCGGCTATGCCTCCAGCCTGATCCCGCTCACCCTCGACCATGACGCCGTCCTGCTGACCCTGAAAACGGTGGAGACGCCGAAAGCGACCCTGGACAGCGAGGGAAGGGTCTCCAACTCGGAGGAAATGCTGACGGCCATCGGCGACGGCCTGGCCACCGCCTGCGCGCGGCTGGAAAACATCGCCGTCAAATCCCGGATCATCGTGTTGCTGAGCGATGGCGAGTCCAACACCGGCCTCATCAAGCCGGATGACGCGATCCAAATCGCCAAAAGCCTGGGCATCAAGGTCTATGTCATCGGCGTCGGCTCCACCGGACTCGTGCCGTTCATGGGCAGGGACATGTTCGGCCGCCAGCGGATCGGACGCGCGGAAGTGCGCCTCGATGAAGAGCAGTTGAAAAAAATAGCCGCCGAGTCCGGCGGCGCCTACTACAACGCCAAGGACACCCGCGGCCTCGACCGGGCGTTGAGGACCATAGACCAGCTCGAAAAAACCGCCATCCGCAAGGACGTCTATAACCGGTATGACGAACTGTTCGTCTGGTTCCTGTGGCCCGGCGCCGCATTGCTCCTGCTGGCCGTCGCCGTGAACCTGGCCCTGATGAGGCAAGTGGTATGAACATCCAATTTGTCTACCCGTGGATTCTCTACCTGCTCTGGCTGCCGCCGTTGCTGGGCGCCCTCTGGATACTCCTGTATCGCCGGAAGCAGGACAAGCTGGCCGATTTCGTGGCGGCGCCCATGCTCGAACGGCTGGCGCCGCCCCGGGGCGCGCGGCGGTTTTATTGGCAACTGGCTTTCTTCCTGCCGGGATTCCTTCTGCTCCTGCTGGCGCTGGCGCGCCCGCAATGGGGCGTGGAACAGGAAACCGTCTATCAGCGCGGCCGCGACCTGATGATTGCCCTCGATGTCTCCCGTTCCATGCTGGCGACCGACGTGCATCCCAGCCGCCTGCAAAGGGCCAAGGCCGATGTCATGGACCTGATCCGTTCCCTTCAGGGGGATCGGGCCGGCCTGATCGCCTTCCGCGGCAAGGCCATCCAGGTCTGCCCGCTCACCAGCGACTATGCCTATCTCGAACAGGCCGTGGACGCCCTGACACCCGATTCCGCCCCGCGCGGCGAAACCGACATCGGCGACGCCGTCATCAAAGCGCTGACGGCCTTTGAGACCGACGAGGGTTCGCACCGCGCGCTGATCCTGATCAGCGACGGCGAGGACCTGGCCGGACACGCCAAGGCCGCCGCCGAAGAGGCCGCCAAACGGGGTATCGTGATTTTCACCGTGGGGCTCGGCGGCACGGACGGCGCCGCCATTCCCGATCCCCAGAAAGCGGGACGCTTCGTCTCCTATCAAAACGAAGAGGTCAAAACCCGTCTCGACAGCAATACGCTTCGGACCCTGGCCGACATTACCGGCGGCGGCTATGTGCCCGTCGGAACGGCCAACGTCCGCCTGGGCAGCCTCTATCAGGACCATCTCAGCAGGATCCAGACGCGCGACTCCGAGGAAACCACGCGACGCCGCTTTGTGGAGCGATACGAGTGGTTCCTGTTTCCGGCGTTTCTGGCTTTTCTCGTCGCCGCCATGCTCAGCCGCGGTCGCATGGCCGCGCGTCCCGCGATCGAAAAGACAAAGGCTCAAGGGTTCGGGGTTCGGGGTTCGGGGTTCAGTTCGACAGGAACAAGGACATGAGAAATATCTAACAACGAACGCACAACGTCGAAGTGCATATCCGATCCGAACTTCAATGTTCGGCGTTGGATGTTCGACGTTCGATGTTCATGACACTCAGATCAGAAAAGCGAGAGGTGGAAACGCATTTGAAGGAGTTAATAGAGATGATCTCTCGCATTGCGTTCTTTGCCTTGTTTCTCTTCGCCGCCCATGCCGTCCGGGCGCAAACCAATGCGACGCCGGCCTCCCCTCCTCCCGCTCTCACGAATGCGCCGCCGTCATCTTCCGCCACCGGCTTGGCCGGGGCAAGACAGGCCCAGAACCTCTACCGGCTGGGTCGCTACGAGGCGTCCGCCAAAGCCTATCAGGAAGCCCTCACGGGCCTGGGCGTCTCGGGCACGCCAACGCTTCGCTACAATGCGGCCTGCGCCCTGTATAAAGCCGGCCGTTTCAAGGAAGCCGCCGAACTGTTTCAACAACTGGCCCAACAAGCCGATTCCTCCGTTGTCAAGGAATCGCAATACAATGCCGGGTGTGCGCTGCTGAAAACCTCGGAAAAAGCCTCGGCATCCACCAATGCCGGCGAGGAAGACCGCGTGGACTTGATGGAACGGGCCGGAAAATCCTTCCAGCAGGCGTTGCGCACGGATGCCGATTTCCAGATGGCCCGCTTGAACCTGGCGGTGCTCACCAACGCGTTGCCGGATGCCCGGGAGCAGGCGAAGCTGTCGCGACTGATGTCGCGTTATGGCAACACGCCGCCTCCCCGGATCGCCGAAGAGCTGCTCCGGAATCAGCGGTCCATCTCCCAGCGCTGGCCGGAGGCCGAATCCAACACGACTCCGGCCCGCATCGAAGCGTTTGAATCGCTCGCAGCCCTTCAAGCCGACAACACCGATCTCCTGATCCCGCTCAGGGCCACCATCCAGCAGGCCATCTCCCAGACGGCCACCAATCCCCAGGCCGCCCAGACCCAGATGCAGGAAGTCCAGCGGCATCTCGATGCCACCGCCAACACCATGCGGGAATCGTATGGCCAGTTGAGGGATCTCGACGAGAACGCCGATATTCCCGCCGGCCGCGCCGAAAAGGCCGTGTATGGGATATGGAAAAGCATCGCCGCCTTCCCTTCGCTCCTGCAGGAGGATATTTCCCAACAATCCAATCTGGTGAGCGCCGCAACCGCCATCACCCCCACGCCCGAACTCGTCGCGCGGCAAACGGAGGCGCTGGAATTGACGCATGTTTTCCAGGACCGCTTCACCAAGGCCATTCCACCGGAAGGCACCGCCCAACCGCAAAACCCCACGTCGGCCGCTGTGCAGCCAAGTGACCACTTGCAAAGCAACGTGGCAACACCCAACGTCCAACATCCAACGTCCAACTCCCAACCTTTTACGGTCTCCACTCAAGACCCAAAACCTAAAACCCTGACCCCATCTCCCTCTGCCCAACCCCTAGCACCTACCACCCACCACCCACAACCCACAACCCAAAACCCA
>JACQHI010000478.1 GCA_016199105.1 Lentisphaerota bacterium
GGATGAGTTCGTGCGTGAGGTTGTCAATGGATTCCCGGATCAAGCCCGAGCGGTCGTAGGTGGTGACGATTTCGACGCCTTCGGGCAGCGAGGATTTGATTTCCTCCAGCTTGGTCTTGACGCGCCGGATGACGTTCAGCGCGTTCTCGCCGTGGCGCATCACGACGATCGCGCCCACCGTGTTGCCCTTGCCGTCCATATCCGCGATGCCGCGGCGAATCTGCGGGCCGAGTTGGATGTCGGCCACGTCCCGCAACAGCACCGGCGTGCCTTTCCGGTTGGTTTTGACGACCACCTGGCCGAGCGCCTCGGGGTTCTGCACGTACCCGCGGCCCCGCACCATGTACTCGCGCCCGCTCCACTCGATGAGCCGGCCGCCCACCTCGTTGTTGCCGGCGCGAATCGCCTCGACAAGCTCCAGCACCGACAAGCCGTAGTTTTGCAGCCGGTTCGGGTCGATCGTGACCTGATATTGTTTTTGGAATCCGCCAATTCCGGCCACTTCGGCGACGCCCGGCACGCTCTGAATGGCGTAGCGCAGGTTCCAGTCCTGGAAGCTGCGCAAGTCGGCCGGCGAGTGTTTCCCGCTCTTATCCACCAGCGCATACTGAAACACCCAGCCCACGCCGGTGGCGTCCGGGCCGAGTTCGGGCGTCACCCCTGGCGGCAGGCCGCCGGATATCTTTTGCAGATACTCCAAGACGCGCGAGCGCGCCCAGTAAATGTCCGTGCCGTCCTGGAAGATGACATAGACATACGAAAACCCGAAATCCGAAAACCCGCGAATCGCCTTCACCTTCGGCGCGCCCAGCAACGCGGTGATGATCGGATACGTGACCTGGTCTTCGATGATGTCCGGACTGCGGTCCCATTTGGTGAAGACGATCACCTGCGTGTCCGAGAGGTCGGGGATCGCATCCAGCCGAATCTGCTTCAACGTGTAGAGCGAATACGCGACCGCCGCGGCCACCAATCCGATGACCAGAAGGCGGTTATGCGCGCTGAACTCTATGATTCTTTTAATCATACCTGCCTAACTCAGGATGAAAGGGCGAACCGGTGAGTCGGCGAAGCGGCGAGAGGGAGATTCGGCGACAAATCGCGACAACTCTTAATCGCACTCATAGGCTCTTTCCCTTCACCGTTTCGCCGACTCACCGCTTCCCCGTCTCTCCCTCTCTTTTCACCCCGCCACCTCACCGACTCACCCTCTCTCAGTCTCGTTTTCGCGCCGACTCGCCGCCTCTCCGCATCACCGTCCCACCGCTTCGTCGCGTCCCCGTGGACGAATAAGCCACTTTTCAGCATGCTCTACCATTAATACAATCTGCCCCATGATTTGCTCATAGGCCTCGTTCAGTTCGAGATAGATCGGTTCCTTCCAATAGCCGACGCGCCAGGCGATTTCCGCCCAGACCTGCGTTTCAGCGGCCTCTGTTTCCGCGTCGCTCAGCTTGGAGATAAACGCCGCTTCGTAGCGACGCTTGCGCCAGGCTTCGGCCAGATTGGCGCAGACAGAACGCGAGGAACGCCGGATTTGATCCGTGAGGGAGTAGCGTTCTTCTGCGGGAAAAGTCTTGCTAGATTGAAACACTTTCATGGTCGCCGCCATTGCGTTTTGATAGACGTTCAAATCCCGATAACTCTTGATCACACTCATAAATTCTCCTCTCCGCAGTCTCCGTCTCGCCGTTTCCCCGTTTCACCGAATCTTCCGCTCTTCTTCTCCCCGCTTCGCCGTTTCCCCGTTTCACCGACTCCCCGTCTCTCCCCTCTTTTCCCTTCCCTCTCTCCGTCTCACCGCTTCACCGCCGCGCCGTCTCACTCCTATTGCGTCAGCGCCTCCATGGCCGCCGTATTGGACGACTCGCTGTCCACCAGGAAGTTGGCGGAGGTGACGACCTTGTCGCCGGCCTTGAGGCCGGATACCACTTCAATGTAGCCGTCGCCGCGCGTCCCCAACGTGAGTTCGGTCGGAATCAATTTGCCGCCATCGCCCTCGCGGAACGCGTAGTTGTGCAGGCCGGTGCGCATCACGGCCTGCTCGGGCACCACCAGCCGCTCGCCCAGCTCGTAGCGCAGGTGCGCATCGGCGTACATTTCAGGTTTGAGCGCGACGTTGGAATTGTCAATCTCCAGGCGCGCCCGCATCGTGCGGGTCTCGGGATCGAGCGTCGGCGTGATGAAACTGACGGCGCCGGTGAACACGTTGGCGGGCCAGTAAGGCAGCGTGAGCGCCACCGGCATGCCTGTCTTCACGTACGGCAGGTCGGACGCGTATATGTCGGCATCGCCCCAGACGCGGGTCAGGTCGCCCACCACCATCAACGGCTCGCTGGGCATGACCTTGTGACCGGGCAGCAC
>JACQHI010000483.1 GCA_016199105.1 Lentisphaerota bacterium
GATAAACCATTTGCCGGATGCCGGATCCCAGAAGGCCAGATCTGAAACGCCGACGACAACGTAAACGCCGTTCATCCGTGAGGAAACCGACGATTGTGATAAAGCTGCAAAACGCCAGAGGGCGGATCGCGACGTTTCATCCGCGGTCACGTGCGACTCGAACACGATCCAATTGCCGTCCGGCGACCACGAAGGCGCGCCGTCCTCGTTGGTGCTACAGTTCGTCACCCGCACGGGCGTACCACCGGTCGCTGCAATCACGAAAATACTCGGATGCGCCAGCCCGCCGTAGTCCGATGAATAGACGATCCAACTGCCGTCCGGCGACCAGCTCGCATCCGTATCCGAGCCGGCGCTGGTCGTCACTTGCCGGATATCCGATCCATCCGGATTCATCGTGTAGAGGTCCCAGTTGTCGCTGCCCGACAGCCGTCGCTGAAACAGGATGCGATCGCCCCGCGGCGACCAGTTGGGCTGCCGGTCGTCAAAACCGGTGATGGCAAAGTCGGTCAACGTCGTAAGGCCGGTACCGTCGGTCTTGATCTTCACAATGTTGCCGGGAGACTCGTCTCCGACGCTAATCGGCCGCGACTCGAACACGATCCACTCCCCGTTGGAGGAAAAACTCGGCTCAATGTAGAAGGTGTCCGTGAAATGCGTGGTGACGCGGCTCAGGCTGCTGCCGTCCGGCGCCAGGGTCCAAATCTCGTCACGGTCAACCCGATCCGACGCAAACGTGATTCGGTTGAGCGCTCCATTCCAAGCCGTGCCCGGCAGATTCACGCTGGCTTGGCCGGCTTCATCAAGGACCGCGGACGGCGGGTTCGTGCCGGTCAACGACAGCCGGTATAGTCCCGCCTGACCGGTGTTGTAACCGCTATGAAAAAGCGTAAATAGCAGGGTTTGGCCGTCCGGGGAAAAAGCCGGGTTCTGCGCGCTGGCCGGCGCCTCCGGCAGGTACAAACGCTCCGCGCCGTCGGACCGATCGCCGCTCTGCGTCTCATACGCGCCCATGTCTATCCGGCCGTCCGCCACGCGAGGCTGCCCGTCGAAGTCGGTCTCGCCGGCGGACGCAGTCGCGGGGTTGCCGGCGTCGATCACGGGCGAGAGGGCCGAGGCGTGGAAATCGGTCACGGCAACGGCGACGAACGCCGGGTTCGAAAAGAGCGAGCCGGCATCCTGACCGGTCGCGGCCCGGTACGCGTCATAGCCCGTGAGCGTGGTTCCGTTCCAATCGAAGACGGCGGACGCGGCGCCCTGTTCGTGGAACCACAGGTTGTAATCGAGCGCGTTGCCCTCGTTGCCCTCCGGCGAGTTGATCAGCCTGCCCTGCGGCCCGCAGTAGAAAATGTTGTTCTCCACCACGTTTCCGGACGACCACTGTATCCACAGCTCGCCGTTTCCGGTTTGGAGCGTGTCGTTCTTGTAACAGTCGTTATTGAGGAAACGGCAGCCCTGGACGCGGCCCAGTGCCTGGTCATAGCCGCCGAAGCCCAGGCCCGCCTTGTCGTTGTTGAATATCAGGTTGGCTCGAACGATCACGCCGGTTACGGTGACACCCGCGTTTTCCGCGCCGATCTCGATGCCCACGTCGCATTCGGCGATCGTGTTTTGCTCGATGACAATATCCTTGCCGCCGTCAACGTAAATGCCCGCCGCGTAGCCGCCGCCGTAGTTGGAGCGCGCACGGTACACGCGGTTGCCCCGGCATACCCCGTTCCGGCACACGCCGTCCGGGCTGATGTCCGCCTCCCCGCCGATGAAGTCAATGCCGATGTTGTTGACGTCGTGAACGAGATTCGAGGCGACCTCGAAGCCCGAGATGTTGCCGTTGAGCGTGATCGCCTCGCTCGTCGCCGGCTCGCAGTCGTACACATGGTTGCCGCGGATCACAATGTTCGTGGCGGCCGTGGCGCTCGTGCCATAGACCGTGATGGCCATCGCGTTGACGCCGCGCATGTCGTGGATGGCGTTGGTGAGGATCTCGATGTTCCGGCTCGCGCCAAGCACCCGAATGCCCGAACCGTCCGTAAGCCCGGTGTTGTTCCGGATTTCAAAACCGGACACCCGGATGAAGCTCTGGCCGTCAATGAGAACCATGATCGGCCCTGAAACGCCCGTCCCGTCGAGGATCGGCGTCTCGCCGGGAGTGGCGCGCAACGTGATCCACCCGTCCGCCGCGCTGCCGCTCCGGGGAAAGGTCAGCTTTTCGTAATACGTGCCGGCCCGGACCGTGACCGTGTCGCCGGCCTGCGCCGAGTTCAAGGCGGTCTGGATGTTGCCGCCCGCCGAGACGGTGATTTCCGCCGCGCGCCCCGCGGACGGAGTCATCACGCCCAGGGCCGCCGCCAGCAGCAGTCCCGCGCAAACATTCTGGATATCGCCCAATGCCACCTGCATGAAAGGTAGTCTAGCCCCCCCCGAATGCAAACCAAGAAAATTCTTCCCGAGAAAACGGACGAGTTTGCCACATAAGGCACAAAGCGAGGCTCTGCCCGCAACCCAACAAAATCAACCTTGACAGAATCATTGACAACAA
>JACQHI010000473.1 GCA_016199105.1 Lentisphaerota bacterium
CCGCAGGCGAGGCCGGAGCACCGCTCCAGCACCGGAACGCAGTCCTCCTCGGTCGCGCCCGGATAGACCGTGGATTCGTACACGACGATATCGCCTTTTTTTAAAATGGCCCCGACGAATTCCGAGGCCTTGAGCATCAGCCCCATGTCCGGCCGGTTGGCGCTGTCCACCGGCGTGGGCACCGCGACGATGTGGAAATCCGCCTTCCGCAGATCCCAGGCGCGGTGGGTGAAACGGATGCGCGTGGCCGCGAGCGCCTCGCGGGACACTTCCCCCGTCCGGTCGAGCCCCCGCTTCAATTCGCGGATGCGGCGGGCGTTCACGTCGAAGCCGATCGTCGGGTGTTTAAGGCCGAACGCGACGGCGACGGGCAGACCCACATAGCCGAGGCCGGTGACGGAGACAACGCGGTTTGCTGGCGGCATGGCAAGTTCCCTAAACAACAAAATGAAGGGCGCTCCGGAGCGCCATGAATTGGGGAAAGCGTACCGTTGTAGATGAGTGAAGTCAACCGCAGCCATAAACGTTCTTGTGCTTCGGCGGGAACTTATGCTACAGCTTTTCAGGTTGGCCGGCGGCAGCCGGTCCCCCGCCTGCAGCGTTGTGCTGACGCACTTGCGCAGCACTGCGGGCAGGGTTGAATCGACCGCACCACAAAGGAGAGCGCATTCATGGCGGGTATTTTCAAGGCATACGACATTCGCGGCATTTACGGGAAGGATTTGACGGAGGACATGGCCTTCAAGATCGGCCGGGCCTTTGCCGGTTTTCTCAAGTGCCGGAAGGTGGTGGTGGGGCAGGACATGCGCCCGCATTCCGAGCCGCTGTTCGAGGCGCTCGCGCGCGGTCTCCTCATGCAGGGGGCGGACGTGATCCGCGTGGGACTGTGTTCCACGCCCATGTCCTATTTCGCCAACGGTTTTCTCGGCGCCGACGCCGGCGTGATGATCACGGCCTCGCACAACACGGGGGAATGGAACGGATTCAAGCTGTGCCGCGAAAAGGCCATTCCCATCAGCGGCGACACGGGGATCAAGGACATCGAACAGCGCGTGCTGACCCAGACTGTCGAGCCGGCGTCGCCGCGGAAGGGCCGGATGCTTTCGCAGGACATCCTGTCGGATTATTGCGCCCACGTGAAAAAGCTGGCCGAACTCCGTCGTCCGATCCGGATCGCCGCCGATTTTGCCAACGCCATGGGCAGCGTGGAGGCCCACGCGCTGACGGGCCTGATGGAGGTGGACGGGCTGTTCGACAAACTGGACGGCACGTTCCCCAACCATGAGGCCAATCCCCTGAAGGCGCACACGCTGGAAGCCCTTCAGAAGAAGATCCGTTCGGGGAAATACGATTTCGGCGCGGCGTTCGACGGCGACGCGGACCGGGCCGGGTTCGTGGACGAGCGCGGCGACATCGTTCCCATGGACATGATCACGGCCCTGATCGCGCAGAGCCTGCTCCGGAAACGGAAGGGCAAGATTCTGTACGACCTGCGCAGCAGTTGGTCGGTCAGGGAAGTCATCGAGGAAAGCGGCGGCACACCGCTCTTGTGCCGGGTGGGCCATGCCTTCATCAAGCAGCAGATGCGGGCGGAGGACGCCGCTTTCGCGGGCGAGCTGTCGGGCCACTATTATTTCCGCGACAACTATTTTACGGAGAGCTCGGCGATGGCGGTGCTGTGCATCGCCAATCTCCTCAGCCAGGCGAAGGCGCCGTTGTCCGCCCTGATCAAGCCCCTCCGGCGCTATCACAAGACCGAAGAGATCAACTCGGAGGTCAAGAACGTCGAATCCGTCTTCCGCCGTCTGCGCGAAAAATACAAGGACGGGCGGGCGCTGAATCTCGACGGCCTCAGCGTGGAGTTCAAGGACTGGTGGTTCAACGTGCGGGCGTCCAACACCGAACCGCTCGTGCGGCTCAACCTCGAGGCCAGAACCCGCGACCTGATGGAGACCCGGCAGAAGGAAGTGCTCGCGGAGATCCGGGCCTCATGAATCCGGCGCTGGCCCAGGGCGCCGGGCAGGCCCATCTCCGGCGGTATGGAAAACCGCCCGCGGCGATGGCGTTCGCGCCGGGGCGCGTCGAAATTCTGGGCAATCATACCGATTACAACGAAGGCGTGGTCCTTTCCGCCGCCATTGACCAGGGAATCTGCCTGGCGGTGGCGCCCCGGACCGACGGCGAATGCCGGGTGCAGGCCGCTGCGTTCGACCAAACGGCGTCGTTCCGACTGCCCGTCACGGGGCCCGCGCGGGACATGCCCTGGGTCAATTACGTGCGGGGCGTGGTGGCTGGACTTTCCGGGGTAGGCCGGTTGGACCATGGGTTCGACGCCACCGTGTCGGGCGATGTCCCCCTGGGCGCCGGTCTTTCCAGTTCGGCGGCCTTGGAAGTGTCCACGGCGCTGGCGCTGTGCGGGCTGTACGGGCTTGAGATTCCGGCCCTCGAGCTGGCGAAGCTCTGCCAGAAGGCGGAGCACGAGTTCACCGGCGCCCGGTGCGGCCTGCTCGACCAGTTTTCCAGCCTGTTCGGCCGGGAGGATTGCCTGGTTTACAGCGATTTCAGGACGCTCTCCGTGGAATCCGTTCCCTTCGGCCGCGCCGGCTGTTTTCTGATCGCCGACACGAAGGTGAAGCACAATCTCGTGGAGTCCGAGTACAACGAGCGCCGGGCCTGCTGCGAAAAGGCCGTGCCGTTCTTCGCCTCGGCGCTCGGCCGGCCGGTCCGCGCGCTGCGGGATGTCACGCTGGAGGAGTGGAAGCGCTGGTCGCCGCGGATGGAGCCGCTTGCGGCGCGCCGCGCGGCGCATGTGATCGGGGAAAACGAGCGGGTGGAGGAGGGACGCCGCCGGCTGGCCGCCGGCGACCTGAAGGGATTCGGGGCGTTGATGTTCGACTCCCACGAGAGCTCCCGCCGTCAGTTCGAGAATTCCTGCCGCGAGCTGGACGCCATTGTGGATTTCGCGCGCGGCCATGACGCCGTGCTGGGCGCACGGCTGTCGGGCGGCGGCTTCGGTGGCAGCGCCGTGATCCTCGCGCCGCCGGCCCAGGCCGACCGCGTGGCCCGCGACGTGGAACAACATTTCCGCGAAACGTTCAACCGCGCCTGCGAGGTGCGGCTGGTCCGGCCGTCCGGCGGAGCGCGCCGGCTTCCCATGGTTTGAACCAAGATTCTGCAGTTCATTCCACTACGAAATACGCGAAAAGCGCGAAACAAGAGGTTAACAGGAGCAAACAGAGAGAATAGAGGCATTTCCACTCTGTTTCCTCCTGTTCAGGAGAACACATAAAAGGCTTTACTTCGTATTATTGAAGCTGTTTCTTTCGTGTATTTTGCGCATTTCGTAGTTCAACTGCCTTGTTTTGGGAGTTGCAGAAGGCTTTGCATATGACCGCTCAACGGACGGAATGGTTCTCTTCGCCGCTGCTCAGGCGCATGCTGCTGGCGGCGCTGGCGCTTCTGGGCATCGTCCTCCTGGCCTCCTCGGGATACTGGTTCATGATGCGCGGCCGGTATTCCTTCGTGGACTGCCTGTATATGACGGTCATCACGATCACCACGATCGGCTACGGCGAAATCATCGACCTGTCGGGCAATCCGGTCGGACGCCTCTACACCATCGCGGTCGCCCTCTGCGGGATCGGCGTGCTCACCTACGTGCTTTCCAATGTCACGGCGTTCATGGTAGAAGGACAGTTCAGCGAATCGTTCAGGAGAAAAAACATGGAACGGAAAGCGGGCCGGCTCGAACAGCATTACCTGGTTTGCGGCTTGGGCGCGAACAGCATTCCCATCGTCCAGGAACTCATGAAAACGCGGCGCGCCTGCGTGATCATCGGCGATCAGAAGCAGGTCCTGGAGGACATCCGGCGGCAGTTTCCGGAGGCGATCGTGTTGGAGGGGGATCCTACGGACGACGAGCTGTTGCTGACCGCCGGGGTCCGGCAGGCGACCGGTCTTTTTGCCGCGACCCCCGACGACAACCTGAACCTGGTGATCGCGTTGACGGCCCGGCGCTTGAACGCCGCCCTCCGGATCGTGGCCGGCTGCTCGCAGGTGAGGCATGTGGAAAAAATCATGGCGGCGGGGGCCGATCGGGTGGTCTCCACGGCGCACATCGGCGGGTTGCGCATGGCCTCCGAAATGGTGAGGCCGGCGGTGGTGTCCTTTCTCGACACCATGATGAGGGATCAACAGGCCAGTCTGCGGATCGAGGAAATCGCCTTTTCGTTGTCCGGGCGTCCGTTGTCGAGCCTGGACATTCAACGCTTTCCCAATTCCCTGTTGATGGCGGTGCGGCATGCTTCCGGCTGGATATTCAATCCGCCGCCGGATTACCGGCTTGAACCCGGCAGCCAGCTCATTGTGATGACGTCGCCGGAAGAACGGGAAAAACTCGCCCAGCATATCCGGCAACTACCCGCCTGAATTGCCGAAAACATTGATTATGGGAGGGTCGCAGTCCCTGCGACCGGGCACACGGAGTGTGACCCTCCCAAGGATCATTTCGATTGCGGCCAAAGGCCGCCTCAGCAGCACACGTCCCAGAGGCCATGGCCGCGGGGCGGCAGCGTTGCCGTGAGCAGGCCGCCGCGCGCCGGCGCCGGCCGACCGGTCCAGAAATCCCGGAGCCGGACAGGGCCGCCGGCCAGGCGGTCGAGCGGAAGGGACACCGTCTCGGGCGCATCGGTCCAGTTGAAGAAGCCGACGGTCGCCTGTACGCCGAAACGCTTCCGCGTGAAACTGTTTGGCGCATGCCGGCGGATGAGGATGCGCGGGGTGGGCAGCCCGTAAAACGGTTCGGTTTCCGGGCATTCCACGCCGGTGCCCTGGTCGCACCGTTCCGCCAGCCGCCGGAATTCCGAGAGCGCCGCCGGGTCCAGCGTTTCGATCGGTCCCGAAAAATCAAGCAGTCCGCCGGAGATGTAGCCGAAGGCGTTGCGGGACCGGCGTTCGAGCGCGGGAATTTCCGGTTTGCCCATGAAACCGTCCAGATCGGCGTACCAGGTGTTCCGGCCCGCGGCCAGGATCAGCGGAAGCAGCCAGGCGCACGTCTTCACGTGATGCGCCCACTCGCCGGAATGAATATCCATGCCGACCCGGAGCGCGTCACAGCCGTTGAGCGCCAGAAACGGGTTGCCCATCGGGCACGAGATGCAATGCAGGAAATAGCCCTTCGGGCCCAGCAGGGAACGGACCCGGCCGTGGAACCAGCGCTTCCAATGGATGCCCGTGCCGCCGTGGCGGAAGACAGCGCGGGGATGATCGAACATATACGAGACAAAATCCACCTTGATGCCTTCGAACCCCCATGTGACGAGAAAGGTGTGCAAGCAACGGTCAATGAAGGCTCGCGCACCGGGAACGGAGGGATCCAGCAGAAGATGTTCAATATCGATCGGGGTTCCGGTTCGATCCCGCAACAGCCATTCGGGATGTGTCCGCGCGATAATTCCATCGCGATTCACCCGCGGGCTCCACCAGAGGGTCGGGCGCAAGTGGCGCCGGCGGCAGGCTGCGGTGAATCCGCGGGGGCCCGACGGAAAGCGGTCCGGATCCCACGCGTTTTCGGGGTCGGGATAAAACGGGTCCAGGTCGATCGAAGCCAGGCCGGTCGCGGGATCGAGCTTCTGATAGCCGTGATCGATCTGAAAATACGAGCCCGGCGCGCACCGGGCGACCACCGCCATGCGCTTCAGACAGTCCGCTTCGGTGATTTGGGTATAAACATTGAAGTTCCAAGTGCAGAACAAGGCGGTCCGATTCAGCCGGCTGCCGGAGCCCGCGAAACGATGATGCGCGGTCAACTCCTCCATATAGGGGGCGTACAGTTTGTCCGGAGAGGCGGAAACGATCCGATACAACGTGGATTCGAGTGTTATTCGGCTTCCGGCCGCCGCGGTTTCCGGAGCGCCGCCGGTCCAGGCATATTCGCTGCGATAATCCGCGGCGCGTCCCGGGTCCGACGGGATGGCCAGATGCCACGTGGGATAATGGCGTTGCTGGGTCAGCGCCCCTTCCAGCAACCACATCCGGCCCAGGGCGTGGCCGAGCAGAAGCGCGGGGATGGGGCCGCTGCCTGGGGCGCCGAGCCGCACCGGAGACGCCGGCAAAGGGCGGATGAACGGGAATTCCGGCCGGCAATGCGGGAGATTTTCATAGCGCAGGTTGTCCGTGTGGGCGTAAACCCAGTGCGCGTAGCCGGGATTTCGCAAACGCACACCGGCGGCGCCCTCGGCCGCGCGAAAGCCATAACCGGAAAAGAGAAAGGCCGTTTTCCGGCGGTTGATGAGGCTGGGCGTGATTATCTGACCATGTCCGCGACGGGCCGGCGCCACGACCAATTCAACGTTCACGCCGGGAGCCAGGCGGCCGGACCAGCGCCAGGTTTTTCCATGTCGGCCGGCGGAGAGAAAGCGGGCCGACCGCTCGCGTCCGCGATGGATGACATAAAACTGCAAGCCGAACCAGCCGCCGGCCTGTCCGGGGTGGGCGAGCGTAAGGGCGCCGGTCTTGTTCTCGATGTGGACGTCCAAGGGGAGTGAAACGTTGAAGGATGGCTGAACGGTCATGGCTGACGGGAAACATTGCATACGAGGATAAAAAGATCACGGAAAAAACAGAGGCGCCCCCTGAAAGGCTTTGGCATCCATCAGGATCACCGATGCTCTTCCCCTTTATTCTGCGCCCCTTGTCATCTGCCTGGCATGCACAATATGGAGGGAATCCCGGTGTTGGCTTTGCGTCGGCAAGAGCGCCGAGACGCCGGCATCCAAGGTGATGAGGCGACCGCCATGCCGGATGGCCAAACCGAGGAGATAGGCGTCCGTGACCTGCCGGTGGCCGACAAGGAGGTCGGAGGGAACGTGCTTGTCCGGCAGGCCAATGTCATCCGGCCAAAAAACGTGATGCCTCTGCCCGATGATTTCGCCAAGCAAAGCCAGCGCCACCTTTGGAGAGACGGCCTGCGGAATAATCTTCTCATTTGAAGAAATCCGGACAAACGCGCATTGCGTCAGCGGGCATGTTGCCCAGCCATTGGAGGCGCTCCCACCAAACCATAGATGAGCCATGCGGTGGTGAACATGAGACGGCCAAGCCAGTGCGATCAGCATGTTCACGTCAAGCAGACCGACTTTCATGGCACGTCCTCCGCCCTGCGCACGTCCTCCAAGGTAATCGGCGGCGCTCCTGACGGGACGGAAAAAACAGGGAAACCGGAATCCCTGGGGGCTTTGCGCACCCCCGGCGTTGCGCTTAAGCCGCGTCGAATAAGCTCGGATACCGCCTCGCCAATGGACTCCGACTTATCCCGGGCCAGACTCCTTGCGGCGGCCAGAAGTTCGTCGTCGATGGTCAGAGTTGTTCGCATGCCGTCAACCTACACGGGCAGGCTGCTGATGTCAAGATGTTCATGCATCACGATGCTCTAAATCGCGAACAGCACAACATTTTATCCGTTATTTTGTGTTACTCCCTTAGCTCATGGCTGAATCCGTACTGACAAAAACGGTAACCGAACGCGAGCCAGAGGGAGACGAAGATGAGATAGAGCGCGTTGTTATAGGCGTCACTGCCCGGCAGGAAGGAGAGTTCTCCCGCATAGAATCCGCCCAGCAAAGCAAAGGCCAGGATAATCAGGAGAAAACGGTCCATGTGGAAATCGCCTTCCTCCTTCAAATATCCGTAGTTCAGCCCGCAATACAGCGTCGCCAGGCAATCGCCGCCATTGAAGCCCAGGAGGACATAAGGGCCGTATCCGTCCGGTGTCCAGCAGGTCCAGGCCGTCAACCCGCACCAGATGATGTTGAAAATTATATCGCCCATTGCGGATTCTCATTCGTAATGCGTCCACATGCGGATGACTTTCACCGTTCGGACGGCATCCAACACCTGGTACACAAGACGGTGTTGAATGTTGATGCGCCGGGAACAAGCACCCGTCAGGTCGCCGGCGAGTTTCTCGTACGGGGGTGGGGTTTGATAGGGGTTGTTTCGCAAGAGGTCGAGAAGCCGTTCGGCCCTGGGTTTCAACCCCGCGGACGCGAGTTTTTTCGCGTCTTTCCCGGCCTGCGTGGTGTGGACGAGTTGCCAACTCACCAATCAAGCTCCTTTTTGCACTTCCGAACCGGCGTCTTAAGTCCCTGGATGATCGTCTTCTTCATGTCCGGAATCGCGGACAGGTACAGCGTTTCCTGAACCGCAGACCAGTCCTCCTCCGACACCAGAACGACCGAGTGTCGCTTGCCGGAAATTTGAACGACTTCGTGGGAATCCGCCACCTCGTCCACAAGCGTGTAAAGTCTCTTGCGGGCTTCGGTTGCCGTCATCGTTGTCATGGCGATTTCTCCTTTCGTACGCAAAACCGTACGCCATAGGGTGAAGAATGTCAATCGTCTTCTCCGGGAAATATTCCGACCTGAAGATCACGAACAAAAACAAGGACCCATAGGGTATTCGAGCGGCGCACGAGGGTGGCCCGGCCGCTCCGCGGGCGGGCATTGCATCGGATAGCTCCGTCGCGACGGCCACCTCATGAGGCGTTACGGGACAACCTGCTTTTCTGCATGACATTTTATGCTTATTCTTGTGTTGAGGTGACAAATATGTAATAGACAGAGGAGGTGGTAGGTGTTGGGTGGTAGGGGGGTGAAAGACGATGGACATAACCGACCAGATGGACAGTTTTCGTGAGGCAGCCCGACATCTCTGGAACGTCTATTTTTGGCGTGATGCTGAGCGGGATGGGAGCTGGAATTTGCGTGACGCATTCAGCGAGGTCTATGTGGCGTTGTTTAATTCTATCGTTCGTTTTCATCTCCCTGAATCCGCCCCTCCGATTCCCCATCTCTGGGATCCGGGGAAAACAGTCCTTGCCCAGTATCAAGTTGTCGGAAACTTCGACCGGCTCGTTCTCATGATCAACCGTGACAAGCCTGCTTCCGGATATTGGGACCACCCGACCCAGTACGTCCTTTCTTCGGCAGTCGATCTTCGACTCATTGCTCTGTTCGATTGGGACCAACTGGGTTTTCGTGACTTTCGATATTTCAGAGTCAGAATCATCAAAGCTGACGATCCTGACCTTGTGGATCGCGATGCATTGGCGGAGGCTGCCGACTGCCGTGTTGAGTACGTTGAAGAAAAATCCTGAACCCTGACTTGTCCGCCATAGCTCCTTGAGCGACGGAGGAACCCTGAACAACCTGGTTCATGCTTATGAAAGAACCTGACCTGACGGAAAATTCGGAGTTGGAAATTCTGTACCGGATTTCCCAGGCGCTGGCGCATCAGCACGATGTTTCGGCCCTGCTTCAGGAGGTGCTGGACATCCTGGAGCGGGAAATGGGCATGGTGCGCGGCACGTTCACCCTGCGCAAGCCCGAGTCGGACGTGTTTTCCATCGAGGCTTCGCGGGGGTTGACCGAGGAGGAGCGGAAG
>JACQHI010000477.1 GCA_016199105.1 Lentisphaerota bacterium
GACCGCCTGCGCCTCCTCGTCGAAGCAGAAATAGGGGAACTTGGCGAAGTCGTCGGCCGGGGCCGCGCCCCAGGCCACGGGGTCGAAGTCCGCGAGCGCATCGAACACGGCGAATGCGGCATTCCGTGCGTGCTTGTCCGGCGACCAGTCACGCCATTCCCACCGCCGCGGATCGGGATAGACGAGCACCTGAAACCGTTGTAGCATCCCGTCGTTCGCAAGTGCGTGCGCCGCCTGTTCCAGATAGACCGTCAGCTTGTCGGGCTGGATGCCCCCGAAGATGGACATGCAAAGGTTCGGGATGCTGATATGCCCGCGCCCGATGCGGTCGGTATCGAAACTCTGATTGCCGTTCCAGCCTTCGAGAAAAAAGGCGCGCTCGCCTTCGCGGCCTTCGCGCTCCCAGGTCGCGATCAGCCCGACCAGTTCATCCCGCAGCACCAGTAGGCCCGCGGGGTTTTCGCGCAACAGTTCGCCCAGCTTTTCCACGGTGGTGTCGTTCGTCTTGTAGCGCCGCAGCGTCAGCGCGTCCGGGGCTTGCTCTCCATGCGTGCGGAGTTCCTTCGCGATGCTGACCGGATCGCCCTTACTCGGCTTCCTCGCCGCTTCTTTGATGCGGCCTTCGATGGCGTCCTTTTGCGCGTCGAAGACAACTTTTGCAGTTTCGTACTCCGACAGCACCGCTCGATGCTCTTCGAGTGCTTTGGCGATGAGCCGGTCGAGCGGCTTCAAGGCCGCGCCCCAAGCCGGGGATTTCTTCGCGGAGGGGTCGCCCACGAGGGCGCCCCACAGGTTCGAGACGATCAGCCACGAATCACGCGCCTTCGGCCTGATAGCGCAACGCGCGCCGATTATGGAGCCGAACGCCACCAGTGCCGCCGCCGCGATGAAGTCGGGAGGGCAAGGCATCCGCTCACTTTCGTCCATGATCCAGGGGCGCAGCGCATCAGGTAACAGCACATCGGCATCGAAGGCGGGCACGGGCTTCAGTTCCGCGATGATGGGTTTCGGCGTTGGCCATGCGTCGAGGTCTTCATCGCCACCAGATTCAACGGGCGCGGCTCTCTCGATAGCTGCTCGCACAGCCTCAGGTCCAGCGTGCCGGTGCAGGTCGTTGAAGTCGCTCGCGCCGGCCGGCCGGTTATTGCCGAAGTCGGGAACGGCTAGTAATGCGCCTACCACCTGCGCCGCTTCGCGCGCCTTGGTCAGCCCTGGATTGCCTACTGTGCTCGCGTCATCATCGGCGCAGACGATCAGACACAAATCTGGAAACTTCGCCCGCAGCGCCCTCGCTACCGACAGCAGATTCCCGGCGTTGAAGGCCACGGCCACGGCGCAGCCGGTAGCTTCATGGATGCTCGCAGCCGTGGCGTAGCCTTCCACGACGCATAGCGCACCGTCCGGCTTGCCGATGGGGAAATAACAGCCGCTCACGCGCCCACCGGTCAAAAAACGCTTGTCGCCATCCGCTCCGATGAATTGCAGGCTGTGCAGCTCCGCGCTGTCGCGCATCGGGATGACGAGCTCCCCATCGTGGACGCGCAGCCCGTAAGTCTTGATGCCCTTGGCGATCAAATAGGGAAAATCCTCGGGGGCCAGTGTCGCCGCCTGCCAGATCAAGGCCGCCCTCTTTGAGGCTTCGGCTTGCTTGGCCTTCAGCTCAGCTTCGGCTTGCGCCCTCGCTTTCTGAACATGGCGCTTGAAAGTTTCTTGCTCTGCTGGCGTAAAAGGCTTATCTCGCTTGGCCTGCCAGTTCTCGGAAAGTCCTGACGCCCAGTCACCAAAGGAACCGCCCAGGCCGTCGGCGAACAGTTTGCACCATCCGGCTTTGTTGCCGTTGCGCTTGTCGATGCCAGGGAACCGATGCATCTTGCCGGCCACGATCACGTCCGGCGGAAGAAGCCCGGCGGCTTTCATCGCGTCGCGGAATTGAGGGAGCGGGTCAAGCACCGCGCATCCTTCCCCAACGGATGAGCCAGGTTGCAACGACGGCGGGCAGCACGCCCGACATGGCAAGGCGCACGATTGCGGTTTTCAGCCGGCCGCGGATCTCTGCACTCATGCCGCCGCTCCTTCGCCGCCGGAGTCCGACGTACTACGCCGACGGCGTGCGGATATCCACAACGCCAAATCTTGGGGGTCGTATAGCACGCGCGCGCCGAGCTTTAAAAACCGCGGCCCCATGCCGTTTACGCGATATTTTTCCAGGGTCCGTTTTGCTATTCCCAGAATGATCGCCGCCCTTGCTGTATCGAGAAGTTTTGATTGTTGCATATCGTCTACCTCCACACCCCCAGGATGCTCTAGCAGCGGCTAGGCGTCACTCTCGTCATAAGTCGAGGTTTATGGTGGGGGGTAAGGGAGGAGCTAAAAGGCGAGGCGGCGCGCAGCTTTCAGATAGCGCGACACTTGTTTTTCATAGTATTCGCGCCCGACTCTTTTACAGTCGGTTGTGTCGCCGATGATTTGAGAATAGATTTCCAGAAGCGTCACGCCCTCGCCTCTTGCGTCGGCTACGCGCAGATATACCGGCCACAAACTTTTCTGGGACCGTTTTTTAACGGTAATGACAGTGTCATTCAGGAGTATGGAAGGAAGGGATTTCAGGTAAAATTTCGGGGGTTTTGGGTTACTGCGGTCGATCAACTGGCCCTTCACGACTGCAAAGTCCGCGCGCACGGCCTCACGTTGGGCGCGCAACGCCTTTCGCCAATCCTCCGCTACAAAAGGCAGCTCTTTTAACACTCGCTGGATTTGTGACGGGAGTGGCTTTGTAAAATCGAAGACAACAGCACAATGGCCCAGTTCGAGTGATTGCTTACTGAATTGAAAATAGTAGCGGCTCGGGTTTAGGAACCCGTTTCGTTCGGGTATTGCAAAACACAGAGACTCGGGACGTTGACATGCCGGATTAGGTAGTCCGTGGCTCAAACGATACTTCTCTACCAAGCTCCGGCCCGGCATTAAAGCTCGCCAGGAAGCCGGATTGCCTGGAATGATTCCCCAAGAATCCCACGTAAACGGCCTCACGCCGAGGCCCCGGAGGTCTAACCGATGACTCAGCTCCAGAGAAATCGCTTCGTTCCATTGCTGGAAATCGTCTGAGCGACGTAGGTTGTTCAATCGTTGCCACGTGTAGCCGTGGCTTTGAATTCGTTTGAAGATTTTTCGAGTCAACGGCCAGTATGTTTCCCAGTCCTTGCGGTACTCAGGGAGCCGGCGCAAGAATTCCCAGCGCCAGAATATATCACTCAGCTTCGTCGGATACGCTGATACATCCCGCCAATCTGGTATCCCCCACTTGCGCCGGTATGCTGCCTGTGGATCTTTCTTCGGCATAGTTCCCCGTAGAAACGCCCGTTTGAAAGAAGAATCCAGCCCCAGGCCGCCACGGTCGCGGCATGTCCCCCGTCGGGTGAGGGGCCGGAAAGTTTTACCTCTTGAACTCCACCACTTTCGGTTCCGCCTTCATCGCCTTATCAATTTTCCCTGCGATGACCTCGGCCGCCAGCCGGAGC
>JACQHI010000481.1 GCA_016199105.1 Lentisphaerota bacterium
AAAACCGAACCCGGCGATATATATGAGTGCACTATATGGCATTCATAGACAGTGAAGACCACGCCCGGAAAAAGGGAAGCGCCGAACTGCTCGTTCTCGCACAGCTCGAGGAAGGGCCGCGTCACGGCTACGAGATCGGGACGGAAATCGAGCGGCGCACGCGCGGCGCGTTTTCGTTTCAGATTGCGTCGCTTTATCCGGTTCTTTACCGGCTTGAGCGCAAAGGGCTCATTGTCGGTCACTGGGTGGAGAAGCCCGGACAGCGGCGAAGACGCTATTACAAATTGACGCGTGCCGGTCAGAAGGTGCTCGCCGAACAGCGAAGAAGCTGGAGCGAATTCGTCGCGGCGCTCCAGTGTGCCGGAGGACTCGAAAATGCGCCCTGAACGCGCTTTTGCTGCGTGAACTCCCGGTTCCGGAGGCCGGCCAGCTGGTCTTCTTCGGCAACGCCCGGCCTGAAGGAACGACGGATTTTCTCGCGAATGGAAGAGCCTTCTCGTATCTGTTTCTCCGTGAGTTTCAAAAGAAGAACGACATCTTCTCGGCTGTCGCTGCGGTGGACAGCCGATTGTTTACAACTCACGGCCGTGTAGCGAGCAGCGCAGAGATGGAAAGATTCGACGTCGAGCTCGTTTCCGGAAGTTACTTCCGCACGCTCGGAGCCGGCGCCAGTCTCGGCCGGACGCTGGTCAACAGTGATGACCAGGTACCGGGATCTCACGCAGTTGCAGTCGCAAGCCATGCGTGGTGGCTGCGCCGTTTCGGCGGAAATCCGTCGGCTGTTGGAGAGACCATGTACCCGGCCGGCGGGAATTCGGACCGCAGCCGCTGGTGGATTTCAACGTTGTCGGTCCGCCGTACTTCGATGTCATGAGGATTCCGATCGTATTGGGCCGGGCACTGAGTCCTGCAGATACCGCGAGCAGTCGTAAAGTTGCGGTCATCAACGAAACCATGGCCCGAATCCACTTTGCCGGCTCTCTCCCGGTCGGGCGCACATTCTCGGCTGGAGAAAACCCCGATCTTCAGGACATTGAAGTCGTCGGCGTGATGAAAGATTCGAAACATATGCACCTCGACGAAGGCGATGTGCCGGCAGCATTCTTTCCGTACTCTGTTCGCAGGCTATCTGCCGGCTCGGCGAGCCACTCGCATCGATCCGATGATCGCGCTCCGGCATGAATGACTACTTCGGGCTGCGACCAACATAACTTGTGAGCGACTCCCTGCCGCCTCCGGCGGCCGTCCCCCTTACAAGGAGCGTGATGAGGTTCAACGATCCATTATGGTGGACTACGATGACCGGTCCCGCGGCGCCGGCAATCGAGCCTTTCGTCGC
Source organism: Lentisphaerota bacterium (assembly GCA_016199105.1). Lineage (GTDB taxonomy): Bacteria > Verrucomicrobiota > Kiritimatiellia > JAAZAB01 > JAAZAB01 > JACQHI01. The sequence continues at coordinate 1,340 of JACQHI010000481.1, forward strand.
GACATCGGCGCGCAGCGGTTCGGCAGGAGCGTCCAGAATCGTCTTGTCATTCGCGGTCGTCACGTCGATGTTGCTGGCGAGACCCATCGTCCACGCGCTGTCGTTGTAAGTCCGCAGATTGGGATCCGGATAGTTTTGTTTCTCGAGATGCGTTTTGGCGAGCGGGCCGTACGGCTGATTCAAGAGTGTAGGAAATTCAAATCCATGTTGGGTTGAATGTGCCATACGCGTGGGAAGGAACCGATGTCACAGTGTTAACTGTTTCCTTCGTGCGGGCGCCATCCCGATCCGGCAGTTACCACAAACGCCGTTCTGGAGACCAAACCCGCCTCACTCGCAGTCACACCCCCCGCTTATTCCGACTATCCGCTCTTACGACGGTGCTCGGAACGCTTCGGCGGTGGCGAGCCAGCAGGCGCGAATCCATGCCGCCTCCTCTTCGTTGAGGATGACGCCTTCCACACGGCCATCCACGACCCGGTGCACGTTATCCCAACCAGCATCCCCCATCCGGACAGAAGCTTGGTGAGTGGCGGTATCGTAGATGAAAACAGCCTGCTCACCATACCGATTGGCGAAGTACCCATGATACTTGGCCGGTTCATCTCCGTCGACAGCGGGCGGCTGTCCGCAGATGTCGGTGTGGTGATTGGATATTCGGAACAGCGCCGGACCCAACGGCGGTCGGGTTCGCACGATGTTTTGCGCTTGAGACTCACCGCTTTCGCGCCCTGCTGCCATCTCGTGGAACTTACGGGCAAGTTGGACCGGCAAGTCCATGGCGCCTGCGAGCCTGGAAATAGCGTCGGTGTTCTCTTCAAGTTGGGCGCGTCTCAGGGATGCGTTGAGAACCCGGTCAAGTTCAGCGTGCAACGCCCTTCGAACTCCGGCCTCCGCAACAGATTCGTCCCGACCTGCCAGTTCATTGCCGGCATCGTCCTCCATCGCAGCATGTAGCTTGGGAAAAGCCAGACGAAGCACCGCCGCACCAGTTTCATATCCATCATCGCCTTCGGCGAGGCTCAGTTGCATGTTTTCTATGATGTTCCCAGCCGCGAGTTCGCCGATATCCCCAATGACAACCCGCCGCGGATTTCCCTGGATCGCGGCGGGGTCTTCGATGCTCCACTGCACCGGGACCCGGAAATCGATAAATAGCGGTCCATTGTAAATGGACCACTCGCAATCATCCGCATTGCCCACTTGGTCGAGGATATCCAGAAGATGCTCTTCACCTTCCGCCTGTACAAGTGACGCCGAGAAGTCCGGCCAGCGAACAATGTAAATGGGCATAACGTTCTTCTCCTTCAGCAACTCCCCAGTTCCATCGACAACAGAGGCTGACGTTCCACGCCGATTCGATGCCAACTGTGGAAATCGGCAAAACCCTAAGAAAACTGATGCGAAGCAACACGTGCGCGCCGCCGGGATATGCATGCGGACTTCGCTTTGGAGTATACGCCGGGCTATTCCGAAGCCACAGTGCTGTACCGTGGGGGCCCATGTGCGGCGTAATGGCAGCGGCGAACGTGGACCCTCAGATCAAGGCTCAACAAGTGCCGACGCGATCCGCCGGTTCAACATCAGGGCCGGCAAATCCTAAACCCACGGGCGACGGTTATACAGGCTGTCACGGCGGCAGCTTGACCCTCGTCCACGCCACCTATCCTTCACGCCGCCTCAAATTTGAGCTGGCAATTCAATTAGGCGCGGTAATAGATCCATTGGGCTCGTTGCGGAACAGACTTGGGTTGTCGCCAAGCGGAGATAGTTGGCGGTCGCTGCTATGTTGCTGTGGCCTAAGGGCAATTGAATTGTACGAATGTCGGTTCCGTTCTCCAGCATGTGAACAGCGAACGCGTGGCGACTATGTCTCTCAAGACATAGTCGCCATACGATGGCCATGGACCTTCTACAAGAGGGCGTGGATCGTTCTGTCATTGCGTTGTGGCTCGGGCATGAGTCTGTCCAGACAACTCAAATCTATTTGGCTGCGACACTCGCCATGAAAGAAAAAGCGCTCGCCAAAACGACGCCACGTCGCGGCCGGCCAGGCCGATACCGGCCAGGAGATTCGCTGCTCGCCTTCCTGAATGATCTTTAGAGGTACTCCAAACTATGTAATCGAACGGTACTTATTCACTCTTCCGCCTGTGATTGCGTGCGGAGTTTGAACCTGATCCTTCATTACGCGACATAGTCCGGAAGGGTACATAGTGCCTCAGCCCGTGTGGCGTAACCGGCTTGCTGATCCCGGAGCGCCGGCACGTCATTCGACAGACTTTTTCGACGGCGTGACGAGTAATGGGATTCTCGGGCCGGTTGCCAGGAAAAAGCCACTGCTTGGGTTTTCCGAATTCTTGCCACTTTTCCAACGCAGTCCCAAGCCGGGTTGACAGCATCACGTAGCGGTCACGCTGGCCCTTGCCCTGTTCGATGCGAATCACCATACGGCGGGTATCGATGTCACCAGGTTTCAACCGTACGACTTCGAATTAGCGGAAGAAGGGGGTGGCTCGGGCATATGACCTCAGACGTCGGAGGGATCTTCGCACTTGATTGATGCGTCTCATCACCCGGGTCTTGAAATGTGACTTGCTGAGGTTCGCCGAGTGTCGGGATAAGCGGGATCGTCGGAGTAGAATTTGCCTCCGACCGAAACCGGGACAGGTCTGTCCCCCATTCCCCGGATTTGTCGGGACGTTGACTACTGCCCGGTCGGCATGCTCTTCCAGCCACCCGCGCCGGGGCCGAACCACTTCGTGTCCCAGCCGGTCGGCTTTGCATCCGGGCGATCCACCAGCACGGCCTGAACTTCCTGGATCTTCCCCGCCTTCACCGTGAAGAACTCGCCGACGATGCGGTCGTACTGCGTGACGGAGGCGGCGTTCTGCACGCCTTCGACCTTGCCGAAGCGCAGGATGACGAGCACGATGCCGCGCTCCTCGTCCACGACCGGGTAGCGGCGATCCCACAGGTTCCGGCCGAGGAAACGGCCGCGATCGAAGCCGTCCATGGCCGTGGCGTAGGCGCCATTGCGCACGGTGCCCGTGTAGTGCACGCCGTTCTCGAAGCGAGTGGTGTCGGGCAGCAGGTCGGGCCTGTGGTAGTCCGGCGTGCCATTGGTCTGGAAGGCGCGGAAGTAGCCGTCCCCGATTGCGACCAGCTCGTAGTACGAATTGCGCTCGGCGGGCGGGATGGGCAACTTCAGGTATTGGGAAGGCTCCTTGTCCAGCTGTTCCGGCCCCCACCAGTTGGCTGCGATATCACCCTTGTTGCAGCGGAGGATCTCCATCTCGGTGATGTCGCCGTTGGCCACTTTCAGGCGCAGCACCTCCATGGTCTCGGAGCCATCGGCGTTGGTGATGACCACCTGCGTGCCGGTGTCGCCCAGGCGCTCGTTCACGGCGTCGAAGCGCCAGCGCACTTTCTGCGCGCTGTCCCAGAACACCTTGGACAGTGGTGCTTCGTCGCCGTTGAGCGTGATCCTTGCCTTCGCGGCCTGTGCCAGTGCGCGCGGGTCATTGGCGATGAGCGCGGCGTAGTAGGCATCGATGAAGCGCGTGAGGCAGGCGCGATCGCAGGTGATGGGAGCCCAGCCACCGCGCGTGGGGCCGTAGTCCGGCGTCCAGGCCGAGGCCAGTTTCTCGTCGCGGTTTACCATCGCCGCCTGGATGTCCCAGATCTGGCCCTTGCGGACGGCAAAGAACTCGGCCACCAGCCGCGTCACGGCCTGGGCGGGACGGTTCGGCGTGAAACCGGCCTTGAGGCCGAAACGGGCGAAGCTCATCACCACGCCGTATTCCTCGTCCACCACCGGATAGCGCAGGTCCCAGATGTTGCGCCCGGCGTGGAAGCCGGTATCGAACTGCTCGGCGGCGCTCATAGCCGGGTTGTTCGCGAAGGAGACATCGGTGGTCCGGTAGCCATTCTCCAGGCGCTGCACGTTCGGGAAGAACTCCGCGGGGTGGTATTCGGGCGTGCCGTTGGTGTTGAAGGCGCGCCAGTAGCCCTCGGCCGCGGCCACCAAGTCGTAGTACGAATCCTGCTCCGCGGGTCGGATCTTCATGTTGAAGTTCGGGTTCGGCTTTTGCAGCGTCTTGAGATCCAGCAACCCGCCTTCCTCCACATCGCGGATCAGCATGGCCTCGGCCTCGGTGATCCGCGAGTCTTTCACCTTGAGCCGGAACACGTAGATGTACTGCGAGCCATCGGCGTTGTTGACCACGGTTTGGGTGCCGGTGTCGCCCCAGCGCGGGTTGGCGATGTCGATGCGCGCCTGCACCGAGGTCGCCTGGTCCCAGAACAGCTTGCCTGCAGGCACGACGTCGTCGTTCAGTGTGAGTTTCGCGCCAGCGGTAAACGGCGCCTTCGCAGGATCATTGGCGATCAGGCCGGCGACGTAGGCGTCGACGACGCGGGTCAGGCAGGCGCGGTCGCAGGCGGCGGTTACATTGCCCTGGTTCTGCGCCATGGTTGTGGATGCGGTCAGCAATGCCAGTAAGGCACCCAACAGCGTGCGGGTCTTGTGGAACGTGTTCATCGTGAGCTCCCCTCGTTTTCCCGAATCGGACTGCATAGGACGCTACCTTTCCACAGGAGCCTAACTTCATGGGGATAAGCGTTTCAAGCGGAGATGTGCGGACAGCCTCCGGATTTCGGATGAAGAATTTGAACAGAAAATTCGGAATGGCGTCATCCTTAAAATTCACTAGAATTCGGCACCCGAAAGAAAAAGCCCCGGTCCTAGGCGTCCTAGGCGGGGGGCTTTTCTCAAAGCAGCAAGGTGCGCTTACCGGCTGATCTGGAGGCTGGTTCCAACACCAGGCCCGCCGCCAATGGGGCCACGAGCACCGTTGCCGTTGGAGACCACCTTGACCCACAGTGCATCCTTGGCCTTGAAGTACGACGTGTCGCTGGCCTTGCGCAGCGCATCCAGGCTGCTTTGCTCCGTACCCGAGGCTGCGGTGGTGAACCCCGGCAGCTCGAAGATCACCCACGAGCCGGCATCCATTTCCGTCAGGGTGAGGGACAGGTTCGGCCTTTCGGTGATCACCTTGATCTCGGTACCGGCTCGTACATTGCTCGCGGTTTGGGTGTACTCCCTGCCATTGCGGCTGAGAACGACGGGCGGCTGAGCAGCAGCTCCACCGGCACCGCCGGCTCGAGCACCAGGTGCGCCAGGACCGGCACCACCTCTTGCAGGACCTGCGCCCCGAGCGCCACCGCCGCCGCCAAAACTCAAGCGTCCGACATCGCCCTTGCACACGGCAGCGTTCCAGGCGGGTTTGATCTCACACGCCTGTGCGTCGGTTGCGATGCTGTCGTTGACGCCATCGTGGATGAGAATGTAGGAATTGGGGATACCGCCGACCGAGCCGTCCTTGTCGTGGAACGCCGCAGCCTTCCAGGCCACACCGTTTAAATTATCGTTGCCCCACTTGCGCTCCATCGGCGGGAAATACACCGGCTTGGCGTTGATGAATTTCGCGCGCTCGATGGCGTTTTCGGTACTGACCCCGGCGCTCGTATACATGAGGTAAGAAAGCGCTCCCGTCTTGCGAGTGGCGTTGTCCTCGAAATTCTGGAAGGTGACATTCTCCACGTCATGACGGTAGTCGTAGTACTCGTAGCCGCGGATCGGAAAATCCGGCATTGTGGGCTTCGGCAAGCTGCGGCCGTAAGCCTTTTCCGCGTCAGTCCTGGGGTTGCCGATGTTCTCGGTTTCGCCCACGAACAGCGAGTCCACGACCTTTGACGTAAAGGGGTCACGACCGGCCGAACCAGACGCATGCGTATAGCCCATGGCGTTGTCGGCCACCTTCACGTTCTTGAATACGTGCATCTCACCGCGACCCCAGATGGCGCCATTGCGGTTCTTGTAGGCGGTCAAATCCTCGAAGACCGTTTCCACTGTCTTGCTGTTCGCGTCAGCGGGATTTTCCTTCGGCATATGCGCGTTGCCGGTAACGCCGAAAGTGTTGTTGATGTTGATGTTCCGGTCGAACATGAATGAGTCGTAGTTGGAGTGGGCGACGTTGCCCTTGAACTCGCGGAACGGCGTTCGACGCGGCCAGGTTTTCGCACTGATCTCCGTGCCTTCGAATTTACCGTTCGGGTGCTCCGGCAATGACATCCAGAAGCCTGTCACGTCGGAGCCCGCCGCCACGTTGTCCCGGTAGACGTTGTCCGGATTGGTGATCCAGTAACTCGACACCGTGTTGTCGGAAGGAAGCAGGACATCCTTGGAAGCCTGGCCATTCGCTCTGACAGCCTGGCGATCATCAAAGTTTGCGCTCTCTCCGGCTGCGGCGAGGACGGTCGGGACGCACGGCTTGGACGTATGACACTTGGTCTGGATCGCCAGGTTGTGGACAAACTCGTTGCCGTGCTCGATGCCGTCTTCGAGGAAGAAGCAGTGACCGACGGTGTTGTAGGTCACGTTGTTCTCAACGC
>JACQHI010000482.1 GCA_016199105.1 Lentisphaerota bacterium
CTCCGTCCCCGTTAATTATGCACGGAAGGCCTATTGATACAGGCTTTAGCCGTTGTTTTCAAGGGTTTTTTCGTCAGGAAAGCAGAAGATGAAGCGGAACCGCCCAACAGCGATCATCCAGTTTCACCGTCTGCGTGCCGTTATACGCCAGCAACCCCATTCGACATTCCGGATGACCCTCGATAAACGCCTTTAAGCCGGCCAGATCGCCGGGCCGCCAACGACTCGCGGACTTGACTTCAATGGCCATCGTCTGAAGACCCGCTTCAATCACAAAATCCACTTCATGTCGTCCCTGCACGTTCCAATAACATAGCCGGGAATCGGGCAAATTGGCCTGCAAAATTCCGGCGAGATTCTGGGCGACATAGGTTTCAAAAAGTGCGCCGCGCATCGGCTCATCGGATTCCACCGACAATGTTTTGATCCCGGCCAAGTGAGCCGCCAGACCGCTGTCCGTGATAAATATTTTCGGCGATTTGATCAAGCGGGAGGAAGCATTGCGCAAATACGGAGGCAGCTTCGCCAGCACAAAGGAGACTTCCAGAAGAGCGAGATACCGGGTCGTCGTGGCTGTGGTCAACTTGGCATCCCTCGCCACTTCGCTGCTATTCAACACCTGTCCGGAACGCAAGGCCGTCAGGCGCCAGACGTTCCGGAAAGAAGAAAACGGCCCGGTCTTCGGCTTTGATCCACCAGGCGTTTGATGGCCGTCAATAGCTCGGGACATTTCTGACATTCATCCACTGTGACATCGCCTTCTCCAAGGAGTTCTTCCGGACGATTACGAGCCGCCTCCAAAACGGCAAAATCATCCAAGGACAGATATCGGCGACCACGCAGAACCGGGTCTTCCCTCAGAAGCGTGCTTTTGCCGGTCTGCCGCATGCCAGACAGAACGACAACAGGCATGATGGCCAGCGCTTTAGCCAGAACCCCTGTAATTTCTCTCTGCTTATAAGTTGTCACGATTGATCATGCTATAATGTCATTATGACATTGTCAATGGTGACTTTGTGCCTGAGGGTAATGGGCCAGGGCGTTGGGGAAAGTCAGCCAAGAATGGCCGACTTACGCTTCCGACCCCTTCGATCGCTGGCCCCTTACGTCTGCGGTCCGAAGCGCTTTGACGCATCGGGATGCCGCATGGCCGTCGCCATACAGCGCCGGATGCCGTTTCGGGCGGGGCCCATGATGGACCGCGTGGAGAATGGCAGCCGTGGAAGCCCCGGTCAGCGTGTTCCAGCCCGTCAGGACTGTCTCCGTCCATTCCGTCTCGTCCCGCAGTGTCACGCACGGAACGCCCAGCCAATAGGCTTCTTTCTGAATGCCGCCGGAATCGGTCAGGATCATGCGCGCGGACTTTTCGAGCCGCACCATGTCCAAATAGCCGAGAGGGTCTGTGAATTTTAGATCCCGCGAAACGCGGGACAGGTTTTGGACTTGTCCCGCCGATGGCGGGATCCCGCGAAACGCGGGACAGGTTTTAGACTTGTCCCGCGTTTCGCGGGATTTGGGATTGGCAATACCAAGCTCCATGAGGCGTTTGCGCGTGCGCGGGTGAACGGGAAAAACAACGGGTTCCTGTTCTGATAGTTTCTGGAGCGCGCCAAGAATGGCTTTCAGGCGGATCGGATCATCCGTGTTTTCCGCGCGATGAACCGTTGCCAACAGATACGGCCGGTCTCGCACGCCCAGGGTATCCAGGACGGTTGAATCGCCGGCCGCGCGCTTGACGGCATGGTCGAGCGCATCGGCCATCACGTCGCCCACCGGGTGAACGCCGTGGACGATTCCTTCTTTCGCCAGATTCTTGACCGCCGACCGGGAGGGACACAGCAGCAAGGCGGACAGGTGATCGGTGACGACGCGGTTGATCTCCTCCGGCATGCGCCGATTGAAGCTGCGTAAACCGGCCTCGACATGCGCCACCGGAATATGCCTCTTGGCGGCCGCCAGCGCTCCCGCCAGCGTGGAATTGGTGTCGCCATAGACGAGAACCCAATCGGGCTTCTCCGCGAGTAAAACCGCATCGATGCCCGTCAGCATGGAAGCGGTTTGCGCCGCGTGGGAACCCGACCCGACGCGCAGGTTATGATCGGGCGCGGGAATGCCGATCTCGTCGAAAAACACGTCCGACATGTTCTTGTCATAATGCTGGCCGGTGTGAATCAGAATCTCGCGCATCGTTTGACGCAAGACCCGGCTGACTGCCGCCGCCTTGATGAACTGCGGCCGCGCGCCCACAATGGTGACGATTTTCATCCTGTACTCAGGGTGCCTGGCGCAACGCATCGAGGAAGGACACAAACACCGCCATGTCGCGTGTCACCAGCGGACGAACGCGAACGAATTTGGCGCAGAGATAGTCCAGCCGTTCCCAATCGTAGTCCAATTCGAAATAATAACGGCGGAAATGGCGGAACTTCATCAACTCCACCAGCAAGGGATAGGCTTCGTCCGAAACCGCCAATTCCCGTATGCCGTCGATCTGCAAGGTCATTTAAATCGTTATTGACGCTCATGGCGCAACACCCCCTGGGCTCGAATAAGGTCGGCAAACGCCGGCTCGATGCGTTCGATCTCCACCACGTCGATGGCATAGGTCGTCATGGCCTGGCATTCGCCCAGCAGGCGGAAATAATCCTCCACCGACGGCAATCCCTCCACGGCGATATCGATGTCGGATATATCCGAGAACCGCTCTTTCCGCAACACCGATCCCCACTGCCAGACCCGGCGCGGACGGTAATTCTCGACGATATGCCGGATGAGGCGCTCCGCATCGTCACGGGCTTCGGTCCAGCGCTTCTCCAGGCGGACGTGCCGTTCGGCATCCCGTTGTTCCAGCCACCGCTTGGCCTGACGCACAGCGATCATCGCCACTCCCTTGACCAGTCCAGTGGTAGAATGTCCGCACGGCATAATGATGTCAATCGCGATTCCACCAGTCTATCCGCCTGCCGCCTATCTGCCTGCGCTGTCATGTTATACCTGCGTTTCGGCGGATTGCCGGATTTTGCGCAACGACAAGTCGCTTTTCATGAGAACGAGCGAGCCGAAGACCGTCTGGGGAATGTAGGTCACGGCATGGATGATCAGGGCAATGGCCAGCGCCTCCGCCTTGGGGATTTCCAAGAACCCCAGACCGGCGACCATGGCGGCTTCAAACACGCCAAACGATCCCGGCGTGGACGGCACCGCGAAGCCGAGGGCGGCACAGACGAAAACGAACAGGATTGCCCTGGTGGCCAGTGGAAATCCAGCCACCCAATTCAGCCCGACGCCCATGGCGAAAACGGCCAGGCACCAATGCGCGAGGCTCAAGCCCATGATGGTCACGAGGAACCGGGGACTCATGTCGCGCCGGATGGAAAAGTGGATTTCTCCAAGGAATCGCCGCAATTTTGCGGAGGGCAGTTTGTTCACGAGCCAATGGGCCAGTTCCGGCCTGAGTTTCAACTGAACCAGCATGGCCCAGAGCACGACCAGAAGCGCCAGCAGGCCGGTCCCTCCCAGGTGGACATGGAAGACCGTCATGGCCAGCATCATACAGATCAGCAAGGAGTTCAGATCGAAAAAACGCTCCCAGAAGACGATAGTCAGGCCCGTGTGAAAAGTCATCCTTGACCGATTGGTCAGGTGCAGCAGTTTTCCAAACTCCCCCGTCTTGGCCGGAAGGACGTTGTTCAGCGCCTGACCGATCAAGTGGGCTTCCAGGGCGGTCCGGAAACCGGCGCGTCCCCGGGCGATCGCGCGGAGCCGCCAGGCCGCCGTGAGATAGGTGAGCGCATACAAGCCCGCCAGCGCGGCGATTTTCCATGGCTTGTACCGGGAAACGATTTCCCTGAAAGCCTGCAGATCGATGTTTTTGAGCGCATAGACCAGGCAAAGGCCCACCAGGACAAGCCGCAAAACGAGCATGAGTTTTTTGGACATTTTCAGGCACTAATCGAAGGGGCAGGGTTGTTGGATTGTTGGGGCATAACAGCCATCTTTGAAATCCAACCGAATTATGTGCGTATAACCGAACAAGGGCGGAACTGTCCCAATATCTCATCGGGCCTCTTCGCGGTCGGCCAGCAGTGCCTTAACAATGCTTGCCCCATCCTTCGTCCTGGGCCGCGCGACTTTTAACCAGGCTTTTGTGAGCGGCTTTCGGGCTCGGCGTAACAAACCCTCCCGTTCGAGAGCGATCAGGTGGTCCGAATCCTTCATGGTCGCGTGGCCAACGGGTTCCAGTCTGGCCACCGGAGCATGATGATCAGTGATCAGAATTGTTTCTCCGTGGCGCACCGTCGCCAACAAGGCAATCAGATTGGTTTTAGCATGGCGTATAGTGGTCGTTTTCATCGTGTCAACATAGCTTATGGTTGCTCAATATGTCGCGCTCCTTCTTTTCCTCCGCCAGAAGGACGATATCGGTGTCCCGGCTAAACTCCGCTGCGCCGTAAAACACGCATGAGGTGTTGAGTAACAGTCCATCCGGGTCTTCCGCCGCTCACAGTTTTCCCAGCAGCTGCTCCCGGACCAGATGTTCGAATATCTCATAAACCACGTTGCGCCGTTCGGCATAGAGACACTTGATGAGCCGTGGCGATCCGGTAGGCGTTTCATACGCAAAAAGAACGCGATAGGTATGGACACGAAGCCGGTAATATCCCGAAAGAGGGCCTTCCAGCGGCTTGAGGTCGCCGCGTTCGTGCGCGAGGTTGCGCAAGGCCTGTTTGAGCCAACGCCGGGGTTCCGGCGCTTGCCGCCGGACAAAGTCCACGACCTGTCCGGCAAGGACAACTTCAATCATCGAGCGCTTTCAATGGAAAAAAGAGGGTGCGTCCTTGACGGTGGCGCCGGATGGCTTGCATGGCTTCGGCATTTCCAAGGATTTCAAGGGTTTCCACGATGGCCTCCATGCGTTCCCTCGACACTAAAAAGGCCACCGTCCGGTCATGCCGGGTAATCGCAATCGGATCGCCGCGCGTCGCATCTTTGAGCAGACGCGGCAGCCGGCTTTGCGCTTGCGATACTGAATACGTAGAATTCATGTAAATATATGTAGATTATTCTGTACCCCTTGTCAACAACGATTAAGGGGCCATCAAGGCCAGGTAGGCGGGGGTATAGAGGACGAGGAGGGGCGCCAGGATCGATATTTCATTCAGGCGGCCGAACAGCGCGGCCAACACGGCCAGCGGGATCAGGGACACCCCCAGCTAGATTCTAATTGCCAAGTGTTCCTTTCTCTTCCGCTCCGGACAGACTCCGTCCGCGTCAGTTATGCATAAAAGGTAACTGCATCAGGTAACATCCCGAAACGGGATGTTGCCTGATGTCATTGGCAGCACCCACTGCCACCTGCCTCAATGTAGTCTGCCCCCCCACGGAAGCAACAGAAAAAAAGTTTGGTTGCAATTTGCTCCGGGGGCATCCCGGGACGGGATGCCCCCTAAGCAATTAGCGTTATTCAACGGTGATTTCCACGGAATCGCTCTCTCCCATGGCTGTGCAGCAGACGATCCGGTGCCGGCCCTCTTGGAGGGGCCAGAACACGTTCTCCCGGCTATCGGCGGTTCGGTACAGTTCCTGGTCCACAAACCAGTACAACGCGGTCGGGTGGGGCTGGACTTCGAGTTTCAGTTCCTGCCGCGCGGACGGCAGAGCGTCCATCAGGCGGAACGTCGCCCCGGGCGCCGGGGAAACGATGCACACGGACCGGTCGGCTGCCGGTCCGTCTGTCCGTCGGCTCGCCGACGAATCGCGGCGGGCGGGCGCGGAGAGTGCGGAAGTCAAACCGCCCGGGGCGTCGCGGTGAATCCGGCAAAGGGTGCGGACCGTAATGCCCTCGATGGCGTCGTCAACGACGGTGATGGGACAGAAGGCGGTGGACGCTTCGCCGCTGAGGGCGCAAACCTGGCGCCGTTGGAGACCGGCCGGACGTGCATACCAGGGCGCGTTGCCCTCCGGATAGAGGCGGCGAAAAATCGCATGGGCAATACCGGCGGCCGCGGTGCCGATTAGCATCTCGGAGACTTGCCCGCGGGGATTGCCCAGCCATACACCGACCACGAAGTCGGGATTGTAGGCGAGGGTCCAGGCGTCTCGATATCCGGACGAGGTGCCGGTCTTCCAGGCCACCCGGGGGAGGACCACATCGCCGGCCTGGCCGGTCGTCTCGAACAGGCGTTCGTCCCCGCTCAACATGTCCGCCAGCATGAACGCCGTTTCCCGGGAGAAAACGCGCGTTTCCGCACCCCGTTCTTCCGCCTCGAGACAGCGCAGGGGCGTGAAAACACCTTCCCGGGCCAGGCAGGCATAGGCATTGGCCATGTCCAGCAGGGTCACCTCGCAAGTGCCGATGGCGAGGCTCAGGCCGTAGTGGTCCGCCGGTTGATCCAGCGTGGACAGGCCGAGCGTCCGGAGAACGTGGGCCACGCGGTCCAGGCCGACTTTCTGCGTGTAAAGAAGGGCCGGAATGTTCAGGGAGTTGACGAGTGCGCCTCGCACGGAAACCCGCCCGTGGAAGTCCCGGTCGAAATTGCTTGGACGGTATCCGGAAAAGTTGACGGGGGCATCGGCGATGACGGTTTGCGGTGAGCAGAGCCCCTGGTCCAGGGCCAGTCCGTAGATGAAAGGCTTGAGCGCCGAGCCGGGCGAGCGGCGGGCGGTGGCGCCGTTGACCTGACCGGCGGCGGCCGCATTCTGGAAATCCGGGGAACCGACCATGGCCCGCAAGGCGGCCGTTTTCACGTCGAGAATCACCACCGCGGCCCCGTGAATGTTCCGGTTCGTCAGGATCGTCAGACGGGCGTCGAGCGTCTGTTCCGCCAGCGCCTGGATCGCCGGGTCGAGGGTGGTGGCCGGCGCGGGGCTTTCGGCATATCGTTTCAGGATGAAATCGCAGAAATGCGGCGCCCGAAAGGGCCGGGGCCGGCCTGCGGCGGCGACCGGTTGGGCGATGGCGCCGGCATATTCCCGTCTGCCGATGAAGCCACAAGCGTTCATTCGCGAAAGGACGTAATTCCGGCGGCGCAAGGCCCGGTCCGGATGGAGATCGGGTCGCAGGCGGGAGGGTTGCTGGGGAAGCCCGATCAGGAGCGCCACCTCGGATAGACTCAAAGCATTTGCGGGCTTCCCGAAATAGAAAAGGCTGGCGGCTTCGATCCCCTGGAGAGCGCCGCCGAACGGGGCGCGGTTGAGATATTGTTCCAGAATGGCGTTCTTGCCCATCTGTCGCTCCAGTTGCCGGGCGTGATGCGCTTCGATGATCTTGGTCCAAAGAGTCCGGGGCCGGGGGTACGTCAATTTGATGACGAGCGTGCTGAGGGTGGAGGCGCCCGAGCGGGTTTTGAGAGAGGCGGCGTTGAGGGTCAGGGCTCTGAGCACGGCCAGCCAGTCGATCCCGGCATGGCGATAGAAACGTTTGTCCTCCGCCGCGATCAGCGCCTTCACGGCCCAATCGCCGGTCTCCGACAGCGCGATGGGGGTGCAGAAAACGACGTTCGTTCCGGGCGCCAATCGGAGTTCCCCGCCGTTTCGGTCCAGAATCCTCACGCTGGCCGGATAGCGCCGGGTGTTGTCGCGATAGGCGGGGATGCACAGCCAGACGGCCAGCCCGGCCATGGCGAGGATTATGCCCGTTCCGGCCATCAGGCGTTTGAAATACGCTCTTGCCCGTGTTCGGTGCACGATGACCTTCGATTTAAATGGCACTTTCTTACGCTCGTGTTTCGACTCCAGACGGCGGCTGAGGCCAGCCGCCTCCATAAGAACATCTGTATTCCCGTCTATCCGATCCCTGTAAACTACCGGACTGGGTGAAATCATGGTGTGACCTTCACCATGATCGTGCCGGCGCCGTGGCGGCTTTGGATCTCCGGGTCGTACATGCATTCGGCGCTGATCGCCGGCAACGCGAACCGCCCCCGTGTCACGGCTCGAACGGTGTAGAAGTACTCCTTGAATCCCGAAAAGGGGCCGGTGAAGACCAGGAGCCGGTCGTCGCGGATATCCGTGTGAATGGTGGGAAGCGTTTGACGGGCCTGCACCCAGGGAACCGCCTGGGTGGTTTTGAGATTTGTATTTTCGATTTCCAGCCCCGCGGGAAGAAGATCTTCGATGACGATATTTTCCATCGCGGTGGGGCCTGCCTCAAGCGTCAGGCGGCTGACATACAGCCGCCCCTGGATGAACGCGCCCGGCGGGATGGGGTTCCCTTCCAGATCCAGAAAGTCCCGTCGCACCTTGATCCCGTTGTCGGCCTCCGCCACTTGCCCGTCGGCCGGCACGCCGTCGGAGGTCCAGGTGTAATACAGCGCGCCTGCACCGGTGTTTTCCAGGATGAGGTCTCCTGTGGCCGCGATGGGTATGGGAATTCGGAGATGCGTTTCCGCGTGAAACGGACGGGCCGTGCCATCCGGTAGCACGAGGCGACCGGTCACGGGGCGCCGATCCTTCGCCATGAGACGACAGTATTTGCCCAGCGCCATGAGTGCCATGGCGTTTTCCTGGCTGTTGTACCACCGTCCCCGGGCCCGCGCGGTTTCCAGCCTTTTGACCAGGGCGGGCAACGCCGGACATTCCGGATCGGTTTCCAGGCAGGCGGAGAGCAGGAGGGCGTCATCGCGGACATTCGAACCCAGGCTTCCGCCGTTTTCGCGGTAGGAATGCAGGGACGTTACGGGCAGGGCGTCGAGCACGTCCTTGGCGTCCCGGCGCAAACCGGCGGCGAGGAGAGCGGCGCCGATCTGGGCGCGGATGCCGGGGTTGATCCTGGAGGGGTCTCCCTGGATCCGGGCGATTTCTCCAGGCTGCGGTTTCCCGGCCAGTGTCAACACCATGGCGGCATAGGCGCGGTTGTAGTCGTCGTCCGATCGGCCGGGCTCCCGGTGTTGCGACAGCAGACGCTCCAGATATTCGCAGGCTTTTTGAAGGCTGTCCGCGGGAACCGTGTAGCCTGCCTTGCCCGCTTCCACCAGGAAATGCGTGGCGTAGATGGAGCCCCAGGGATAGGGTTCGCATCCCGGCCACAGACTGAAACCGCCGTCATACCGTTGCATGCCCAGGATGCGTTCGATGCCGGCCTGCACGAGCACGGCCACTCCGTTGGAGTTCAACGTGCCCGGCTGGATCTGTTCCGCCAGATCGGCCAGGTAGAGCAGGGGAAAGGACTTGGAGGTGGTCTGTTCGAGACAGCCGTAGGGATAATCCAGCAGGTAACGGAGACCGCCGCCCAGCGTGACGCCCGGCAGGGAAGAGACATGGATTTCGGCATGACCGGTGTTTTCCAGCCAGCCGGCCGGAAGCGTCAGGCTTTCGGCGCGGCCGGCCGGCAGTCGTCCGCTGTCGGCCCGGGTGATGCGCGCCGCGGTGGGACGCACGGCCAGTTCGATGGCATCGCTGAACGGCTCGTCGCCAAGGCCGGCTTCCAAGCGGCAGACGGCTTGACCGGGTGTCGGCAGGGCTTTCAGGTCGAACAGCAGATTGGTTTCCGCGCCGGCGGCCATCCACACGCGCCGGACAATCGAGGTGGCCCCATCGGGACACGCGAGGGATCCCGCGCAGGTCACGCTCACGGACGCCTCCCCGTCCTGCCCGGTCTCGTTGAAGAGATGCACGGGCATGACAAAGGAATCGGACGGTGCCAGGAATCGTGGCAGACTGCTCTGGACCGCCAGCGGGCGCCTGACCAGCACCTGTTTTTCAGCCGAACCGAACCCCGTTGCGTTGACGCCCACGGCCATGAGTCGCAACTGGCCGGTGAATTCGGGAACGTCGAAGGCGAGCTGCGCGCGGCCATAGACGTCTGTCTTGACCGTGGAGGACCACAGCGCCGTGGGCTTGAAGCGGCGGACTTTGATGGGATTCAATCGGCGCGACAAGCCCGCCAGCCCGTCTCCGCCGGGCGCGGAGGTTTCGTCCGCCACGCCGGCCTCCCATTCGGGCATGAGCCGGGCATAAAGATCGTGGAGGCTTGCGCCAGGAAGGCGGGGGGCCATGAACCAGGCATAGGGGTCGGGCGACTGGAATTGGGTCAGGGAACAAATGCCTTCATCCACAGCCGCGGCCACGAGCTCGGCCGCGACACCCTGACCGGCGGCATCCGTGACTTCCACGTCCACGGACAGCGTTTCGCGCGGCCGGAGTGTGTCCGGCGTTGACAGTGTCAGCCGCAGTTTTTTCTCCGGGATGTCCACCCGCAGCGGGACGATTCCCGCCGCCCGATGCGGGCTCCAGAGTTTTTCGCCGACAACGGGCTTGAGGACGCTGACTCCGCAGTAAACATTGGGAGCGAAATCGGAGCGGATGGGAATGCTCAATTCAGCGGTGTTGTTTGTCAGGGTGAATACTTGCCGGTGTAATATCCGGCTGGATTCAAGCGTAAAGAGGGCTTTGCCCGTGAACGGGGCTTTGATGAGGAGTGTGGCGATTTCACCGGCGACATAACGGTCCCGGTCCAGTTTCAATTCCACGGTTTCCGGGGTTTCCAGGGCGCGGTAACGTTGCCCGGGAATGGAGACATCGAAATCCAGACACGAGGAGGCGCCGGATTGCGGATCGGCGGCCGACAGCCGGTATTCGCCCTCACTGAGAGGCGTGAAGGTGAAGACCGCCTGGCCTTCCTCGATCCCGAGCGTGTTGGACGCGATGAGCGAGGCTTGCGGCTCCGAAGTGTAATAATACGTGCCGTTGTCCGCTTTGTTAAGGACGGAGGTCCAGGTCAATTTTTCGACGGTGAGCGTGGCCGATTCGAGAGTCCCGTCGGGCGTTCCGTCCGGCGCCAGGACGACGATCTCGAAGGCATGCGGTCGCCCGATCGACAAAGCGCCCTTCGGGCGATGGAGGCCCAGGTAAAAGGGGTAACGGTCAATCAAGCGGCCGGCATAGGCCGTGACCGTCCGCCCGCCCGTTTCCGTCACCGTGCCGAGCATCAGCGCCTTGAGGAGGGCGGGCGGGCTCCAGTAGGGCGAGGCCTGCGAGAAAAAAACGGCCTTGCCGCTGGAGCTCATAATTTTACCGCCGAGGGCGCCGTGCATGGTCTGAAACGGTTTCCGGGAATCACCGAACGCAAACGCCTCCCAGCCCGCGGGGGCGAAAGGGATTGCCATGAATTCAACCGCCGCTTCGCTCAGAAGGCCCGCCGCCGGAGGACCGAACAGGTGTTGTGCCGAAATCTCGAAGGAAAATTCGCTGCCCGCAGCGCAACGGGCGGTCTCCGTTTTGATGTCCACGCGGATTTGTGGCGGCACGAACTCCTCCACCGACACCTGAGTGGAGCCCAACGGCGTCGGATTCTTTGGGATGTTCAGCTCCAGCCGGTAAGGACCCGTGGCCGTGAAGTCGGGCCAGACCACGGCGAATTCGGCCGTGCCGAATCCGCCCAGCATGCCGCCGAGCGTTCTCAGCAGGCGTCCGTCCGGCCGGAACACCTTCAGTTCGACCGGGAAGGGCGGTGGGCAGAACAAATCCTGGCCGCGCACGATGGCTTTGAGGTGCGCCGTCTCGCCCGGCCGATACACCTCGCGGTCCGGAAACAGGTAGGCTTCATAACCTTCCGTGAGATAGGGACGGTCGCCGGCGCCCCCTTTGACATTAACCTCGGCGTCGCTCAACAGCAGGAAGGTGATGTCGTCGCCTCTCTGCGCCGTGACGACGAAAGGCGTGCCGTTGGTGGGCAGGGCGGCGAATGTGAACAGCGCCAGGCCGTCCGGATCGGTGGTTCCGGAAAACAGCTCCTGGTTTTCGTGCGAGAAGACCTTGACCGTGGCGTCGGCCAGCGGCTCGAGCGTCCGGATCGAGTTGGCCCAGACCAGCAGGTCGCGTTCGGACCGCTTGACCGTCAGGCCGGTGTCGCTGATGACCAGCGGTTGCCAAGCGCTCCGGTATTCCTGTCCATTGTCGCCGGTGAGTTCGGCGTAAAACGCGCCGGCTTGTCCGTCCGTCAACTCCCGGAGCGGAATCTTCAATTCCCGGATCGCATTCCGGTCGCCATCCAGGGGCATGTCCTTTTCGGCGATTATCCGACTGAGGCTGTCGCCGGGATACCCGTCCCGGTTATATTCCCGGCCGGCCAGACGCAAGGCCAGGTAAACGAGATTGTTGGGATACACGCGATGGAGCACGAGCCGGCACCGGTTGATGCCGATGGCGCGGAAGGGCAGGAGCATGTTGCCGCGGGGCGACAGGTAATGGCCGCCGGCCGTGAATTCGACCGCGGGCCGGGCTTCCGGGAACGTCACCGTCCGGGTGATGTCCTTCTCCAGGCGGTGTCCGAATTCGCCGGGCAATCCTTGTTGGAAAATGACCGTGTAATTCCGGCCCGGCTTGAACTCGGCGAAAATCCGAAGCCGGTGCCGCCAACCATACTGACCCTCCGACTCGACTGAAAACGGCAGGGGCGGCGCGATGCGGATGAAGGATCGGGAGGCTGGCGCATTCGGCGGAGCGGTGAATGTGGCGCTGATGAAATGCGGTTCGAGTGGGCGGTTATGGTCGTCATCGGGCAGGAGCCCGACCAGGTCGAAACCGTCGGTGAAACGGAGCGCGCGCACTATATCGTTGGTGAGCCCCAGCGGTCCGGCCACGCTTCGCAGTCCGGCTTTCAGGTGGAGCGTGAAGGCGTTGGTGGACGCGCCGGACAGGCTCACGATTGCCTTGCAGTCGTTTCCGTAGCTGTCAATCCGGTAGTCCATGCCGGTCCCGGTCGAATTCGTGAACGACAGAAGGAATCGAAGTTCATCCATGGAGACCGGAGCACTAAAGTCCATCTGGAGTAACCCCTCCTGGTTCACGTAGGTTGTCTGGCTGACGTTATTCAGGGTGAGCGGGTCCGTCTGCAGACTAAAAAACGCGGGTGTGGCGATCGGCCGGAGATCCAGGCTTCGCAGGTCGGCGGAAAGAGTGGCAGCGACGGGTGTGCAGGCGGGCCAGCCCTGGTCGGGACGGAACACCAGC
Organism: Lentisphaerota bacterium; assembly: GCA_016199105.1. Lineage (GTDB taxonomy): Bacteria > Verrucomicrobiota > Kiritimatiellia > JAAZAB01 > JAAZAB01 > JACQHI01. Next base: position 12,952 of record JACQHI010000482.1, read on the forward strand.
TCGTTCGGCGACGTCCAGCAGAAGGACCCCTTCACGTCGGGTTGGAAACTCACCGGTCCGATGATCGTCCAGCGCCCGGTGTCCGCTCCGGACACCATGGCGGCGGAAAAGCGCCAGCGCAGGGCGCCGGTCGGGGGCAGTCGTCCCTCCGGCGGAGCGATCAAGGTGGCCTTGACGGAGGACGCCGCGGGCTTATCCCGGCAGACGCGAACCACGCCGACCGCGTTGACGATGAGGCAGGCGAGAGCCAGCGCGAACCA
>JACQHI010000486.1 GCA_016199105.1 Lentisphaerota bacterium
AGAAGCCAAGATCGGGTCAGCCAAGAATGGCCGACCTACTATATCGCGCCCTACGGTAACTGAACCATTACCCTACGACTCCGATTTCCCTGTCTTCGCGTTCCTTTTTGTGGCTATGATGCGGCTTTGTGTGGGCACTGACAGAATCTTCGGATAACCGGTTGTGAAGGGACTTTGGCCATGTTGATGACACCTGAACTGCTCCGGCGTCTTCGCGACAATGTCGAAAATCTGCCCTGGGCCCGGCAATTCCGGGACGACCTGGTCCGCGCGGCTGGGCCGTGGCGCGCCCTCCCGGACGAGGCGCTCTGGAATCTGATGTTCGGGCCCGCGCCCACGCGCTCCTGGGATGTGTGGTCCAACGGGCATTGTCCCACCTGCAAGAAGCCCGTGCCGCTCTATAACTGGCTCATCGACGGCTGGGCGCATCCCTGGAAGGTCCTTTGTCCGGAGTGCAAGGACGTCTTTCCGAAGAACGATTTCCACGCGTTCTACCGGTCCGGGCTGAATCGGCAAAACCTTTTCGATCCCGCCCTGGCGGACCGTTCCCTGCTCTTCAACGCGGAGCATCCCGAGCCCTCTGATCCGTTGCGCGGCTATGGCGTGGATGACGGCGAAGGCTACGTGGAGGGCGAAAACCGCTGGCGATTCGTCGGCGCTTATCTGATCTACGGACAGTGGAAGCACCTCGTGCTGGGCGGCATCAGCAATCTCTCGGCGGCGTATCTGGTCACCGGCGAGCCTGTCTATGCCCGGCAGGCGGCCATTCTGCTGGACCGGGTGGCGGAGCTGTATCCGAGCTTCGACCACAAGGCGCAGGCGTGGGTGGAGGAGCTGTTCCGCACCGACGGCTATGTCTCCACCTGGCATGACGCCTGCGAGGAGACCCGCGAGATGGCGCTGGCCTATGCCGGCATCCGTGACGCTATCCGGGCCGACCCCTCCCTGTGCGAGTTCCTGTCCGCCATGGCGCGCCGCCACGACCTATCCGTTTCGAAGACCACGCCGGATGACATCTGCCGCAATATCGAGAACGGGATCCTGCGGGATCCGATCCGGAATCCCCACAAGATCCATTCCAACTATCCGCGCCGCGAAATCGCGCTGATGACGTTTCAGATCGTGCTCGACTGGCCAAACAATCGCGCCGAGATCCTTTCCCAGATCGACGACATGGTCAAGCGCGCCACCGCGGTGGACGGTGTGACGGGCGAAAAGGGGCTGTCCGGCTACAGTGTCTATGTGATCCAGTCCCTGGCGATGTTTCTCGCGCAGATGGACCGGCTGGAGCCCGGCTTCCTGGCCGAACTCCTGCGCCGGCATCCCGCCCTTCGCGGGACCTATCGGTTCCATATAGACACCTGGTGCCTCCAGCAGTATTACCCGCGCATAGGAGACTGCGGCTGGTTCGCGCACCGCGAGCTGAATTATCTCGGTGTCAGCTTCCAGAAGAAATGGAATCCGGCGCAGCAGAGGGGGCTCGGCTGGGCGCTCCATATGCCTTCCATGTTTTCCTTCCTCTGGAAATTGCATGAGCTCACGGGCGATCCCGCCTATGTTCAGGCGCTGTATCGAGCCGCTCTTGAAGTGGAGGAGTTTATCGGTCCGAATCCCAACGATCGCCCGCCCACCACGGCGCCGCTTTCGCAGGACCCGAAGGGCATTGCAGGCCTGCCGTACGATTTCTTCGAGGCGGATCCGGCGGCCTTCCAGCGCCGCGTGAAGGAGGTCATCGCCCGGCATGGAACAACGATACGGCTGGGCAACGTGCTCAAGATGGGCTGGCGTCTGGCCATTCTGCGAAACGGGGAGGGCGCGGAGGAACGCGCCGCCTGGCTGAACTATGACACGTGCGGCGCGCACGGACATAATGACGGTTTGAACATCGGCTTGTTCGCCAAGGGATTGGACCTCCTGCCCGATTTCGGCTATCCGCCCCTGCAATATGCCCATGCCGGCGAACCGCGCACGGAGTGGTATCTGGCCACCGCCGCCCATAATACCGTGGTCATTGACGGTCAGAATCACTTATGGAAGGTGAAGCCCATCGGTGGGCGCTGCACCCTGTGGGGCGACGGCAAGACGGTGTCCGTCGCGCGGGCCGCCTGTGCGGATTTTCTGGCCGCCAAAACCATTGCCGAACAGGTGGAGGTCTATGGCGCCGACCACCAGCAGATCGGGCTGTATTGTCATGCGCCGGCGCGCGTTACCCGGGTGCGGGTCCACGAGAAACCCGAGCCACCCTGGATGCTGAGTTTCGAGGACACGTTCCAGCGCGCCACGCTGGGCCCGGACTGGACGGCGCTCGACGGCGAGTGGACGATCGAAAACGGCGCACTGGTCGGCCACGGCAGTCTGTTGTGTCTGCGCCGGTTTCGCGGTTATCACCGCGTGGAGATCGAGGCCGCCGCCCTGACAGAGGCGCCCTGCGATCTTTCCGTGTTCCTGCAGGCCAACGAGGAGGGATGGAAGAGCGGCGTGTTTTTCGGGTTTGGGTCCGACATGAACACAGGCTCCAAACTCCTGCTCCGCGGGAAGGAAACAGTGCGTTCGGAGGCCCGCATTAGTCCGGGTCGAACGCATCGGATCCTGTGTGAATGCGAGGGTTCGGACCTGCGGCACGTGGTGGAC
>JACQHI010000476.1 GCA_016199105.1 Lentisphaerota bacterium
GTGCATACATGGACGCGAAGTTCGTTCAATAATACTGTTCGCTGCACACGTCATAGCATGCTCCTCTCGCGGAAAGTGCGAATCCAGATCTCGATCGCATTCCTTGTGGCGGCTGGATTACTTGCGGCCTGGCTGAGTTTGCCGCGGATCGAGAGGTGGGCGTTGGATTCCACCAGAAGAGCGTAACGCGTTCGTTGGCAGCATGGGGGCCGGAGACCGCCAACATCACCAACTCTGCGTCAGCCATCCATGCAGCTGAGATGATCGGTTACATGAGTTCTTACTACGTTCCCGGGCCGTGTTATCGCGGCCCGATGGAGGTTGAGGCCGCTTTGGAAAAACAGCGCCTGAAGAGCATTGAGCTGGTTGTTGCATCCTTAGAGCGCTACACGGGCTTGGATTACGGTACGAACGTGGATCACTGGACAGAGTGGGGTAGAGAAACGAAAAAGCAGCGAACCAGTCGGTGCAGCGAACGGGAGCCAGCCGATTCGCTCAGAGACAAATCCAACGTCATCGGCGGCTGGCTCCCGTCGCTGACCTTTGCGTTGCGCCGACGCTTCGCGTCGTCGCAACGGGGGCGGCTTGCCATCCGCCCCGTTGGGTGTGAGATATGAAAGACGAACAAGAACGACTCATGGCATGGACGCCCGGCGCCCCTGGCTTTTCACGGGATGACATGATCGTGGCCGTGGGGCTCCAATGCCGAAAGAAGCGTTTCCCTGTTAAGGATGTCCTTCAGTGGCTCGGTCCTCCTGAAAAGAGCCTCGGTAACGCATCTGCCGGAAACCTCGTCTATTTCTACTCTTACGACTTCTGGGGTGCCCCTATGTTTGACGTCAGCGACGGCAAAGTTATTCACTTCGGAGTGGTCAACATTCACGAACCGAATAGCAAGCGTGTTGATCCCGACACGGGGAAAGAGAGCCTTTTCAATATTCTTGATGAAATGGAATCGTTCAACGAAGCGGCCTTCAAATGAGGACACCCAACAACACTTCGGACGGTATTCGTCAACCCGCGGACGGGTTTCCGAAACCGTCAAAGTGAACGTTAGCCATCGGCCATGCGTCGGCGTGAAAAGGAAGTTCACAGTTATTATCGAGCGGAAGGGAGACGAGTATGTTGCTCGTTGTCCAGAGGTCGCTGGCGTGCTCGCGCACGGACGCGACACAAAAGATGCAGTTGAGAAGATCAGAGCAGCCATCATTAAGAAGCTGGGTGAGGGCGGTTCGGACGCCGGCTCTGCTCCGTTGCCCCATCCAGTGTCGCCACCGCCTCATGGCCCACATGGCCCGATTGTGAGACAGGCAGAGATCGATGAACAGAACAATGGCTAACAAGATCACTGGAGCGAACGCGGGAGGGCCACGTCAGTTGCCAATACGGACGCGATGGGCCGCCCGCGTCGCTCAGTTCTGGCGCCCGCCGGACGGTAGAATCGTGGCGGAGATCGAGGGAGCCTTTTGTCTCGGGATGAGCAATCCAACGTGCGGCACCCTGAAAACTCGCGCCGCAATGGCCCCGGTGGGCGTGGCGTAAGGAAAACACTGCCTAAAACTCAGGGGAACCCTGATGGCTGCGGTCTCGCGCCAGGCTATGCTGGGCCGTATCGCACTGGGTGTGGGAAAGTCGTGTCTCGGTTCTGGCGCACTGTTCAACCAACGCGAGGGAGGTGATCCGCGGAGCGGCAACCATGCGGGGGCAGAAAGGCCCTCTTCTGTCTGAAATCAAGAATGAACAAGGGGGAACGGACGATGAGAAATCACAAACGCTTCATGGCTCTAGCCTGCGCAATCGCCTCGGCACTGGTATGCGCCGCGGCGGTCCCCTCGGAAACGCAGCCGACACAGGAACCAACGCTCTACCAGCGGCTCGGCGGGGTGTACGCGATTGCCTCAGTCGTCGATGACTTCATCGATCGGCTGCTGGTTAACGATATTCTCAACGCCAATCCGGCCATCGAGGCCGCGCGAAAACGCGTGCCGACCCCGGGCCTGAAGTTCCGCGTCACGGAGCTGGTATGCCAGGTCACCGGTGGACCCCAGAAGTACACGGGCCGCTCGATGAAGGACGCACACGCACATCTCAACATCACCGAGAAGGAATGGCAGGCCATGGTCGCCGACTTCAGGAAGACGCTGGACAAATTCCAGGTTCCACGGAAGGAGCAGTCGGAGCTCTTGGCGATCGTCGAGGGCACCAAGGCGGACATCGTGCTGAAGAAGGAGTAGAGGCCCAACCAGAGCATGGCCTAACGGGGCAGACATTGCCCCGGAAAGCCTGTACGAGAAATGTCAATCGGGTCGCCGTGACCCGTAACGATCGGCCCCGGATCCCACAGGCTGCTCTCATTAGCATGCGCGGCAAATCGCGCCGCTGCTTGGCGCTCTCTACCGCGGGACCGGCGGCTGCGCCGGAACGCGCCGGAGGGCCGAACGAATCTCGGCGAGCTCGGGACACCGCAGGAGCAGCGCCGCCGCGAGATAGAGGAGGCCGGCCAGCGCGATGCTGCCGAGCACGGCCACCCCGTGTTTCACGACCGCCGGCAACGCGAGGCCGGCCAGCCACGCTTCCAGTAATCCGTTGAAACCATAGGCCGCGCCGCCCATCGCCGCCGAAGCCACCAGGATCCGCGCAAAACTGTAGAAAATATTTTTCCAGCCGGGCGAGCCGAGCCGGCGATGCACCAGCCGGCCCAACAGGACGCCGGTCACCGCCTGCGCCAACACCGTGGCCAGCGCAATGCCGGCATGCTCCATGGGCCCCACCAGGATCAGGATCAGCAGCAGCGTGAGCCCGGTCCCAAGCAACGCCATGCGCACCGGCGTCCTCATGTCCTGCAGGGCGTAGAAGACCGGCACAAACACCTTCAGCAAACCGAACGCCACCAGCCCCGGCGCGTAACAGGCCAGGGCCCAGGCGGTCATGTCGGTGGAGTGGGCCGTGAAGACGCCGTGTTCGTAAAGGAGGCGCGTAATGGGCTTGGCCAGCGCCAGCAGGCCCGCCGAGGCCGGCACCATGACGAACAACAGATTCCTCAGCGAATGGTTGACCATCTCCCTCATCCGGTCCGTCTGTCCCTGCGCCGCGAGACTCGAAAAAGCGGGCAGCAGCACGGTGCCGAGCGCCGTGCCGAAAATGCCGAGCGGCAGATAAATCAGCCGCTCCGACAGATAGAGATAGGTCGGCGCGCCTTCGCTGACCGCGGCGGACAGGAGCCGGGTCAGCAACACGTTGATCTGCGGCATGCCCATGCCCACGGCGGCCGTGCCCATGAGCGCGAAGACCCGCCGGACGCCGGGATCGCGCCAGTCGAAGGACAAGGCCGGACGGAAACCCCGCCGGACCAGTTCGGGCAACTGGACGAGCATCTGCAGGACACCGGCGACGATCACGCTCCAGGCCATCGCATGAATGCCCAGCAGAGGATTTCCCCGGAACCAGGGCCCGCCCAGACCGATGGCGGCAATCATCGTCAGATTCATCAACACCGGCGTCGCCGCCGGCAAGGCGAACGACTTGAGGGAATTCAGCATGGCCGAGAAGAAGGCCGTCAGGCAGATGAAGAACATGTAGGGCAGCATGATGTTCAGCAGTTCCAGGATCAGCGCATACATGGGCGCGAGCGGCAACACCGCCTGCGCCAGGGTGGACAGGGCGATCCCCAGCGCGGTGACGGCGGCCAGGACCAGCCCCAGGACGGACATCATCCGGGCCGCGAAAGTCCAGACCTTGTCGAGCCCCTCCTTCTCCAGCTTCTCCGTGAACACCGGCACATAGGCCGCCGAGAGGGCGCCTTCCCCGAACAGGCTGCGGAAGGTGTTGGGAATCTGGAAGGCCACGAGAAACGCCGACATGCCGAGCGAAGCGCCGAAGGTGGCCGCCATCAGCATGTCCCGGATCATGCCGAAGAAGCGGCTCAGGAGAATGAACACGCCGACGGTTCCCGTGGAGCGTATGACTTGCCGTTTATCCACGACGGTTCACCGGTTCATTTCGGCGGATTGAGCGGAGCCCTTGGGCACCCGCTTGATCCGGAGCATTTCCCAGTATTTGGCGTATTTCAGGAATACGCCGAACGCCGAGATGACGGCGATGAGGAAGCCGCGGAAGCCGTCCAAAAAGCCGCGCTTGAAGACAAAGCCCTTGAAAAACCGGAAAGGCGGACGAAGCAGAAGATCCATAAGCGAAAACCTGCGTCCCTCCTGGCACATCCCGTGGGCGGAGATCGTGGAAAACTTGTTCAAAGTCATGACCTGGTCGGACATATCCTCATACGTATAATGATAGAGAAATCCCCGGAGTCGTTTCACCGGTCCTTGCACTTCCACCCGGTCATGGGGTTCGCGGCCGGTGCACACGCCCTTCTCTTTCCGGTACAGCCGCAATTTGATGTCCGGCGACCACTCGCCGTGTTTGATCCAGGTCCCGAGATAAAACACCCGGCGCGGAAATTCATAGCCGTCTAACAAGCGGTCGTTGCCGCTCTCGAACTCCCGGAGGATTTCGTCGCGCAACTCGGGCGAAACCTCCTCATCGGCGTCCACGAACAGGATCCAGGGGTGGGCCGCCATCTTTTTGATGAGTTCCTTCTGGCCCACGTAGCCCAGCCACTCGTGCTGATACACGCGTTCGGTGTATTCCCGGCAGATATCCACCGTGCGGTCCTTGCTGAAGCTGTCCACCACCACGATTTCGTCCACCCAGGCCAGGCTGGCCAGGCAACGGCGGATGTTTCCCTCTTCGTCTCCCACCGTCAGGCAGGCTGATATTTTTTCACGCATGGGCCCTACCCTACCGGGAACCGGGGGGACTTGTCCAATCCATATGACACCTGAATTTTGCGTCGATTCGGAGCAAGATTCAGGTTACAACAGGCCGTTGGTTTTGAAGAAGCCGGCCAGGCGATCCAGCTCGGCATCCGTGAGGCTGTGATAGGGCGCGCGCCGCCAGCGCGGGGCGACGCCAAACAGCTCCAAGGCGCCGTGAATGCCGGCGCTGAAGTTGCCCGGCAGGCCGGAAATGAAATCGAACAGCGGGATCTCGTGGCGCGTCAGCACGGCGACGGCCGCCGCGGTTTCCCGGCGTTCGATGGCCCGCCAGTAAGTCCAGGCGACCTCGGGCTTGAATTTCAGGAACGTGGACAAATAGCCGTGGCAGCCATACGGCCACAGGTTCAGATGATTTTGTTTGAGGCCGCCGGACCAGACGGCCCAGCGATCCTTCACCAGAACGGTCATGCGCTGCGCGAACTCGCCGCAGAAATCGTCCTTGACGCAAAACACACCCGGCACTTGTTCCAGCGTTCGACGGATCACCTCCAGCGCGAAATGCATGCCGCGCGGAATCAGGACCCCCGTGACCAGCATGACGGGAAGATGCCGGGCCGCCGCCGCATAATGCGCCACATAGCCCTCCGCCGTACAGGACGCGGCCCAATCGGCCGGCAGGGTCATGACCGCGTCCGCGCCGACCTCGCGGGCGTAACGGGCGAATTCCCCGGCCTTGGCGGTCGGCCAGGGTTTATCGGCGGCGACCACGACGGCCCGGCCGGCTGTCATGTCCACCACGGCTTTGGTGACCTCGGCGACTTCCTGGTCGGTCAGGAGCGTCAACAGACTGTCGCCGAGGGTCAATACAATGGCCCGGCTGCGGGCGGCGACGAGAAAGTCGATGAAGCCGTTCAGGCCGTTATAGTCAATGGCCCCATCGCGGGTGAACGGGATGTTGAGAGTCGGAATGGGTCCGGTAAACGCGTGTTTGAGTTCCTCGAGGGTCATTGCGGGTCGTTTTCCTTTCATTGTTTCCGGGCGCAGGACCGGGCGGCGGCCACGACCTGTTCGGGCGCGATGCGCCGCAGGGCCTCCTCGGCCAGGGCCGAGGCGCGCCGGACGTCCCGGTTGCGCGCCATGCTGTTCTGCCGGATGACAACCGGCTCGCCGAGGGGCCGCGTCTTTTCCGGATCCGTAACGCCGAACACGGCCACCACCGGCGCGCCGACGGCGGCCGCCAGATGCGTTCCGCCGCTGTCGTTGGCGATCACGACGGCGCAGAGGGACAGGGCCGCCGCCAGTTCCGGCAGCGTGGTCTCACCGGCGAGGTTCAACGCCCCGCTTCCAATGGCCTCCGTCACGCGAAGGCAGAGCGCCCGCTCGCCCGCCGTTCCGAACACCAGAACCCGGCAGCCTTCCGCATCCCGCAACTGCCGTCCCGCCTTGGCGAAATACTCCGCCGGCCACCGTTTGGCCGGGCCGCGCGCGGCGCCGGGTATCACCCCGATCACGCGCCCTCCGGCCGGCGCCCAGCGGGACCGCACCCGGTCCACCGTCTCGGGAGGGATCGCCAGGCGCGGCGGTTCCAGCAGGGCGACGGGCAGATCCAGCACATGGAAATATTCATGAGCCTGATGCCGGCGGTCAGGCGCCTCTTCCGGTTCGACCACCCGGGTCAGCATCCAATCGCGCGCATGGCCGGGCAAGCCCACGCGCTCCGGCACCCGCGCCAGGAAGGGAACGAGCGCCGAGCGGAACGACCGGGGAAACACGGCGGCTTTTTGAAACCGGAGCGCCTTCACGCGCCGGACGGCGCGAACGAGTCCGGCTCCCTCCAACGGCAGCGACAGGACCCCGCTCAGCGCCGGCTGCATGGCCCACAGCGCCGCCAGACGGTTTTTCGCCAGCAGGACCAGCCGCGCCGTCGGGAACAGGCGGCGGTAGGCCTGGAGCGCCGGCATGGCCATGATGGCGTCGCCCAGCCAGTTGGCGCCCATCACCAGCACGCCGGAGGGCTCATTGGAAACAGATTCGGGCGATACAGGCATTGAAGTCCTCCACCCCGCTGAGCAGTTCGATCTCGACCCGCAGAAAATAAATCGGCACGTCCACGCGCTCCACCCACGGAAAGCGCACGGCGTCCTTCTCCGTCGTGACGATCATCCGGATCTTGCGCCGCCGCGCCTGGTTGATGATATCGATGACCTCCTGCTGGGTATACCGATGATGGTCCGTGAAGCGCCGGCACAGGATGACCTCCGCGCCGCGCTGCCGCAGCTCGTTTTCGAAGCCCTCGGGAATCGCAATGCCCGACATGGCCGCCACGACACAGCCCTTGAGCGCCTCGAGCTCCTTGCGTTCGCCGGTATAGACGTTTTTCAGGAACTTCGCCCGATGCGCGCATTCGGTGATTTCCGCGCGGGGATTCAATTGCCGCAGGGTGACGGCGAGTTTTTCCGCCTCCGGCCCGGTGGATTTCGTGATGAAGATAAAGTCGGCCCGCTGGATGTTGCGGATCGGCTCCCGAAGCAGGCCGCGGGGCAGGACATGGCCGTTGCTGAACGGGTGGGTGCAATCCACCAGCACGATCTGCACGCGCGGCTTCAGGGCGAGATATTGAAAACCGTCGTCCAGGACCAGCGTGTCGCACTGGAGCTTGTCGATGGCGTAGCGGCCGCTCTTGACGCGGTCCCGGTCCACCACGACGGCGACCTCGGGCAGATTCGAGGCGAGCATGAAGGGTTCGTCGCCGCTCATGGCCGAATCGAGCAGAAGCTCCTGGCCGTCCGACACCACGCGCGGCGGCCGCCGGCGCTCGCGGCCGGTGGCTTTGTCCATCAGCTTCTTCCAAAACCCGTGCTCGACCTTTTTATAGCCGCGGCTGAGGATGGCCACCTTGCGGCCTTTCCGCTGAAGCGCGCGCGCGAACACCTCCACGACGGGCGTCTTGCCCGTGCCGCCGACGGTCAGGTTGCCGATGCTGATGACCTGGCAGCCAAGCGTATGATGGCGGAAAATCCCGACCCGGTAGAGGAACAGCCGGGTGGCGATCAGGGCGCTGAACAGAGTGGACAGGAGTTTCAGGAAGCGCCGGAACACCCGCACCCAACGTCCCTGGCGTTCCTCGTGGATCACCTCCAGAAAAAATCGTTCCAACCGTTCCTGTCGGTTTTGTTTCACAGCCATGATCGTCCTTGTTCGGTTCCATTCATAACGAAGGGGAAATTTTGCCACCTCCGAAGGGCGAACGTCAAGCGCGAAGGACAGTCCTAGACGAACAGACGGATCGCGCCGGCCAGAGCGAGGAGCAACACCACGGTCTTGAATCCACGCCGGGGGATGCGGTTCAACAGCCAGTACCCCGCGAGCGCCCCGACGATCACCAGCGGCGCCAGCATCAGGTCGAACCGCAGGGTGTCCGGCGTGATCATGCCCTGCCACGCGTAGATCGGCACCTTGGCGCAATTGATGAGCAGGTAGTACCAGGCGCCGGTGCCCATGAACTCGCTCTTGTCGAGCCCGCGGCTGATAAAATAAATGCTCACGATGGGGCCGGACGCGTTGCCCAGCGTGGTTGTGAAGCCGGCCAGAACCCCGATCCCGACGATGAACCACGGCCGGTGCGGCACCTGATTCCATCCCAACCGGTCCCGCAACAGCTCCAGGGCCAGCAGACCGATGATCAGCCCTCCCAGCAAGGGCTTCAACTGGCCGCTGTTCAGGCGGCTCAGCGCCAGGGCGCCGAGCGTCAGGCCGACCAAAACGCTCGGAAACAGCTCCCACAACCGGCGCCAGAGGGCGGCACGGCGATAAAAGGCCACCGCGAAAAGATCCCCGGTGATA
>JACQHI010000485.1 GCA_016199105.1 Lentisphaerota bacterium
ACCCAGTGCGATTTTTTAACCACGAAACACACTGAATACACGAAAGTTCAGAGAATAAAAGTTGCGTAACGACTATGGGAATACGACAGAATCATTGATGGCAAAATCAATTCGTTCGGCACTCGCTACTCCATTTTTAATGGTTTTGCTGTAAATGATTTTGTCGTTCTTGAGCCGTTGCATTATGGTTAAGGTGCTAAATGGATCGTCTGGAAAGCATTATTCTGGTTTGAATCTGTGAGTATTCGTGTAATCCGTGGTAAAAATCTTCTCCAAAAACGAAGAAATTCACCATTAGCAGTGCAAGAAGCGCAACAGAGGGAAATGAATGAAAACGATAAAGAATTTTCGGGGTGATGTTTTTTTTGCGCTTGTTTGCGGCTATTCTCATTCTTGGAGAGCAAGCGCCGCGGCGGGGGCCACCGCTTTGATTCTGTCCGTGTCATCCGTCACCGCCGCCCCTTTGCCGCAACACGACTTCGACGGCGATGGGCGTTCGGATGTCTCCGTCTATTTTTCCGCCGAGGGCAACTGGGCCATCCTGCAAAGCCGCGACCAGGAGGTTCGGATTCGGAACTGGGGCTGGAACCAGACCGAGCCGGCGCCCGGCGATTTTGACGGGGACGGCCAGTCGGATATCTGCGTGTACGACTCCCGAAACGGCTTATGGTATCTCCTGCGGAGCTCGGGCGGTGATCCTTTCCTGGTTCGCTGGGGCGCCGGCGACATGGATCCCGTTCTCGGCGATTTTGACGGCGACGGCAAACACGATTTCGCCGTGTATCAAACCTCCAGCGGGGCGTGGTGCATTCTCAACAGTTCGGACAGCCGGCCTGTGATCCAGAACTGGGGCTTCAGCGGCGCGCAACCCGTGCCCGGCGATTACGACGGCGACGGCAAAACCGATATGGCCGTGTATCTCGAGGGCACCTGGTACATCCTGTACAGCCATGACGGCTCCACGGACGCCCTCCTGTGGGGCTGGGCCGATACCGAGCCCGTCCAGGCGGATTACGACGGAGACGGCAAAACCGACATGGCCGTTTTTCACGCCGCCACCGGCTACTGGATCGTCTTTTTGAGCAGCACGCAAAACGCGCAGACCATGATATGGGGCAACGCCACTTCCCAGCCGATGCCCGGCGATTACGACGGCGACGGCAAGGCCGATTTCACGGTTTATACTCCGGATGACGGACGCTGGTGCATTGCCCGCAGTTCCAATGGCCAGTTGGACACGGTTGTCTGGGGCGCCGCCGCTGCGGAGCCCGCCGCCCAGGCCTGCCGCCTGATCAACGACGACCAGGAACGCTACGGCCATTCGTACGGCCACGATTATGACGATGAAAATTACGGCCCCACCGAACCGATCGACTTCGGCACGGTCGAATGGCTCCATACCGATGTTTCCGGTTGGGCCCGGACAGCCACCCTGCCCGAAGTGTCCTTCAATGCAACCCAGATCATTATGGAATACGACAAGGCCAATGTCTGGCCGGATACCGGCAGGGGCCTCGTGGCCAACCCGTGGATTTTCGTCCCGAAGGACGACGGAGGCTGGTATGCCGCCACCTGGGAATGGCTGAGACCCGGCCAGACCCGGAAGGCGCGATCGTCCGTCGCCGGCGATCACATTAAAAGGGATGAGTTGGAAAATTTCCTGCCGGTTCCCGGCGCCTGGTATGGCTTCATGGTCAGCGGCCTGGCCCGGGACGGGGATCGGAACGTTCTCGAACGCAGCAACGTCGTGCTGGTGCAGTGGCCGTCGGATTAGAGTCAGGCCTGGAAGAGGAACGTGCCGTTGAAGGTTCCCAGCGCATACGGGCCGCTGGTGATGGATTGAATCCCCGACTGCAGGGAACTGAACTCTTCCTGCAACGCCGAAAGCTCCCCGGAGGAGCGGGTGCTGTCGTTGGCCATGATCGCCAGCTCGCCCATGCGGCCCAGCATGTTCTGGATCGACTGCGACCAGCCGTCCGCGGTCCGCATGAAGTCTTGCCGGTTTTCCAGCACGGATTCCTGAGCCGCCAGCAACCGGTTCTGGTATTCCAGCCGGCTGGCCATGGATTGCATCGCCGGGGAAATGGACGAACTCCGCCACGGCATCACCGAGCCTATGCTTTGAATCGTCATGAAGACATGCTACGATGCCCGCCGATGGATGTCACCTTTTTTCAACGACTCAGCTTTGCGCGAACATCAGCCGCAAAGAGGCGCAAGAAGCGCAAAAAGGATGCTGAAAGAAGTATCCGATGTTCGAGTTGTGCGACAGAACTCGTAAAACAAACTTGGCATCATGGCTGAAAAAAACGAAAACAATGCTTTTTTCCAACCATAATCTTGCGCCACTTGCCACGTCGGCCCCCTTACAGCCAAGTGGCCACTTGCGAAGTGACGTGGCGCCTCTTTGCGGCTATTTTTTCTGTTCCTTTGCGCCTTCCTGTCCAACGTCCGCACAGGCAACCACTGAACCGTGAACACTGAACCCGATAACCTGAACCGTTCCAACATCCCAACCTGGCAACATCGCCTGACGGGCGGCCTCCGGCGGGCTGGCTGGGGCATTCTGGCGACCCTCGGATTCCTGTTGTCCCCGCTGTCCTGGTGGAACGATCTGTGGGTCAACCTGCCCCTGGCCTATGCCCTGGCCAGCCTCGTTTCCTTATGGAATGCCCGCCTGTTCCTGCCGGCGCTGACCATCGCCTACTGGCTCACCAACCTCCTCGGCCTGGTGCTTCTGTATTACGGCGCCGCTGGAACCGTCAAAGGCGGCGCGCCCCGTTTTACAGCGCGCGCCGCCCTGCACTGGCTCCTGATTTCCACCGCCTACACGCTGTTCATCGTTTTCCTCCACCGCCTGCACCTCCTGAAACCGCTCGAAACCTTTTTCCGCTGAATGACCGCGACGATCGGCGAAATGCCGGCAAACCGAAAGGAAATCTTGAGTCGCAACGACTCACGTGTTAAGAACCAAACCGGATAACGCGGGGCGGGAGGATTTTGCATGGCGAAGACAAAAGTATTGATCGTGGATGACAACGTCACCCTTGCCCGGATGATCAAAGACGGCCTGGAACAAGCCGGCGCCTACCAGGTCCGCGTGGAAAACAACCCGCTCAAGGCCCACGGCGCCGCGCTGGATTTCAAGCCGGATATTGCGCTGCTCGATGTGATCATGCCGGAGAAAGACGGTGGAACCGTGGCGGCCGAACTGCGCGATGACGCCCGTACCAGGAATATTCCGGTCGTCTTCCTGACATCCATCGTCGGCAAGGCCGAAGCCGCCACGATGGGAGGGAAGACGGGCCAGGAGCCGGTCCTGGCCAAGCCGGTGACTTTAGCCGAATTAACCGCCATGATCGAAAAGACACTCCACGAGCATTCCCCATGAAAATTCAAGCCTGGCTCTGCGATACATTGCACCGACAGTTTCCCTCGGATAATCCTGGTCGCCCGAAAACCCTCGACCTGGTCGTGGCGCGCGGCGAGCGCGTGTCCTTCCAGGTCGGCGTCCGCACGGAAAACACCGAGGTCAAGGACGTGGCCGTGGCATCGGACTCCCAGCCTGCCCGCAGCACTACGCGCAGCGTTGTGGGCGGGTGGCCCGTGCAGATCCGCCGCGTGGGCTATGTGCCGCTGATCCATCACAACGTGCCCGTCCCCCGGGAGGATCTGGACGGCCTTGGACTCATCCCCGGCTATGTGCCGGACCCGCTGTTCCCGGAGACGGGCGCCCTCCTTTACACTCGCGAGACGCAGGCCTTCTGGGTCACCGTGGATGTCCCGCGAAACGTCCGGCCCGGCCGGCATGACGTCACGCTGACCGTGAAAGTCACCGGGCGGAGCGAACGCACCGTTCACACGTTCGACCTGACCGCCCGCCTCACGGTGGCGGAAGTCGTCATCCGGCCGCGGAAGAATTTCCCGGTCACGCACTGGTTCTATGCCGACGCCCTCTGCGACTGGTACAAAACCACGCCCTTCAGCGTCCCTTTTTGGGCCATCTGCGAGCGCTATTTTCTCAACTATGCCGGCCACGGGTCCGACACAGTGTATGTGCCGGTCTTCACGCCGTCCCTCGACGGCGTCAAACGCCCCACCCAATTGCTCGATGTCCGGACACCCTCGCCCGGAAAATACGAGTTCGACTGGGCGAATGTCCGGCGCTGGATCCGGCTGGCTCAGGCTTGCGGCATCCGCCGGTTCGAGTGGGCGCATCTGTTCACCCAGTGGGGCTGCGCCTACGCCATCCGCGTGTACCGCGACATGGCCGATGAGGCGTCCCTGCTCTGGCCGCCGGACACCGGGGCCACGTCGGACACGTACCGGAACTTCCTTTCGCAATACCTGCCCGCGCTGCAGCGTTTCCTGAAGGAAGAGAAGCTGACGGACTGCTCCTTCTTCCACATCTCCGACGAGCCGCACGGGGAGGTCCCGCTGAATAATTACCGCGCCGCGCGCGCCATGCTCCGCGAGCTCGCCCCCTGGATGAAGGTGATGGACGCCATGTCCGACATTGCCTATGGCCGCGAACGATTGATGGACATTCCCATCCCCAACATTCGCACCACGCTGGATTTCATCCGCGAGGGCATTCCCTCCTGGACGTATTTCTGCTGCGATCCGAGGGAAAACTACCTGAACCGGCTGCTCGACACGCCGCTGGCCAAAATCCGCATGAGCGGCTGGCTCTTTTACAAGTTCGGCTGCCGCGGCTTCCTGCACTGGGGATACAATTACTGGTATCACCGCCAGACGCGCCATCTCATCGATCCGTTCATCGTGTCCGACGGCCTGGGCAGCCCGGGGTGGGCGCACGGCGATCCGTTTGTGGTCTATCCGGGACCGGACGGCCCGCTGGACTCCATCCGCTGGGAAGTGTTCGCGGAATCCCTGCAGGACCTCGCCCTGCTCCAGACCCTGAACGTGGATCCCGACGACCCGCTCCTGCGTCCGCTCAAGGATTTCAGAACCTTCCCCCGGAATCCCGCCTGGGTCCTCAACGCCCGCCGCCAACTGCTCGAGCGGAAGTAATCACGCAGGAGGCATCACTATGAAAATCCAGGCCTGGATCTGCGATTCGCTGCATCGCCAGTTTCCCTCGGCGATACCCGGTCGCCCGAAAACCCTCGACTTGGTCGTGGCGCGCGGCGAACGCGTGTCCTTCCAGGTCGGCGTCCGCACGGAAAACACCGAGGTCAAGGACGTGGCCGTGGCGTCGAACTCCCAGCCTGCCCGCAGCACTACGCGCAGCGTTGTGGGCGGGTGGCC
>JACQHI010000484.1 GCA_016199105.1 Lentisphaerota bacterium
AAGGCCATCTCGGAGCTGTCGCTTCGACGAGGCCCCAGCTTCAGAATGCGCACATGGCCCGACGTGGCGGGGCAGCGGGGCACAATCTCCTCGAACAGACGCTTCACGCACGGCTTGCGGCGCAACAGGACCACCGCGCGCCTCCGGTCGGCCAGTTGCCCGCGCTTGGCCAGAGTGACAACCTTTTCGGCCAGCCTCTGCGCCAGCTTGGCCTTCGACAGGGTCGTGCGGATCCGCTTCTCCTCGATCAGATGGCAGACCAAGCCGGCGGCGAGCGCCTGCCGGGGACCGGTCGTCCGGCCGAGTTGCAAACCGTGCTTGCGATGTCGCATATAGAGATCTCCTCGAAAAACCGTCACCGGCCGTTCAGGCCTTGCGGGCGTCCTGTCCCGTTTTTTTCAGCAAGTCCTCGTCAATGGTCATCCCCAACGACAACTCCAATTCCTGGAGTTTCTGCTTGATTTCGTTGAGGGATTTTTTGCCGAAATTCCGGTATTTCAACATTTCCGCTTCCGTCTTCTGGGCCAGCTCGCCCACGCTGAGAATATTGGCGTTGTTCAGACAGTTCGCCGCCCGGACGCTGAGTTCGATTTCATTGACGCTCATGCCGAGCTTCTTCCGGAGCTCCTCCCGGCCATGGTCCACCATCTTCTCGCTTTCCTCGAACTCGACGATATCCTCATCGTAATTGACGAAGACATCCAGGTGATGCCGCAGGATGGTCGCCGCGCGCACGAGGGCGTCATCGGGCAGCATTCGCTCGTCGGTCCAGATTTCCATG
The DNA here is from genome assembly GCA_016199105.1 of Lentisphaerota bacterium. Lineage (GTDB taxonomy): Bacteria > Verrucomicrobiota > Kiritimatiellia > JAAZAB01 > JAAZAB01 > JACQHI01. Next base: position 782 of record JACQHI010000484.1, read on the forward strand.
ATCAATTTTTCGTAGTCCGTCCGGCGGCCCACGCGGGTGTTCTCCACGATGTAATTCACGCGGCGGATGGGCGAATAAATGCAGTCGACGGGAACGATTCCGATATCCTGGTCTTTCTTCCGATTCGACTCCGCCGGGACGAACCCGCGTCCCAGGCTCACTTCCAGTTCGGCGTCGAACTTGCCGTCCTCCGCGAGCGTGGCGATATACTGGGAGGGATTGAGCACCTCGACCATATTGTCCGCCTGGATATTCGCCGCGGTGACCTCGCCGGGGCCCTTGGCGCTCAGGCGGATCCAGCGCGGCTCGCGGCTGTATGTGCGCAGAAGCACTTTTTTCAGATTCAGGATGACATCCGTCACATCCTCCATCGCTCCCTTTAACGCGCAAAATTCGTGAAAAACGCCGTCGATTTTCACCGCTGAAATGGCGGCCCCTTCCAGCGAGGACAGCAGAACCCGCCGCAGGGAATTCCCCAGCGTCCGCGCATAGCCGGACTCGAACGGCTCCGCGATGAACTTGCCGTAAACGTTCGACGCGGACGAGTCGTCCTTCACCACGCGTTTCGGCATTTCAAAACGACCAATCTTGATTGTCATGAACCTGTCCTTCCACCCAGAATTCTATCGTTGGAAAACCGCGCTCCGGCGGCCGGCGCCGTCTCGGAGACCCCCGCCGCCTATTTCGAACACAATTCGACCACCAGCTGCTCATTCACGATGGGGGCGATCTCGTCCCGGCTGGGAATACGAATCACTTCCCCCCGGAAACCGGCCCTGTCCAGCGTCAGCCACGGCTTGACATCCTTGCCCTCGTTGGCATCCAGCGTGCGTTTGGCCAGACTGCGGCTGGCCGGCCTGTCGCGCACTTCAATGACATCGCCCTTTTTCAAAATCATGGAGGGAATGGTCGCCTTGCGACCATTGACGTTCACATGTTCGTGCAGCACGAATTGGCGGGCGGCCCGGCGCGACGCCGCATACCCCAGACGGAACGCCAGGTTGTCCAGGCGCATTTCCAGCATCTGGAGCAGGATGTCGCCGGTGACGCCTTTATGGCGGGCGGCCTTCTCGAAAAAAACCCGGAACTGGCCGTCTTGCATGCCATACATGCGACGCAGCCGCTGTTTTTCCCTGAACTGCTGGGCATAATCCGACGCCTTGCTCCGGCGCATGCCATGCATCCCGGGCGCCGCGCGCCCCTGCTCCACGGCGCATTTCGACATATTGCACCGGTCCCCCTTCAGGAACAGTTTCATGCCTTCGCGCCGGCACTGCCTGCAAACGCCTCCCAAATATCGTCCCATGCTGAACCTCTCTCCTATCCTAACCCAGTCCGCTTGCGTCCTACATCCCTTCCGCGTTTCCGGTCCGGCTACACACGCCGCCGTTTTCGCGGCCGGCATCCGTTATGCGGAATGGGCGTTACATCCTTGATGATCGTCACCGTCAGCCCCGTCGCCTGGAGCGCTCGAATGGCCGATTCGCGGCCCGCACCCGGCCCTTCCACCCGCACCTCGACCTCCTGCATCCGGTAATTCTGCGCCTGGCGCGCCGCATCCTGCGCCACCACCGTGGCCGCATAGGCGGTGCTCTTGCGCGTTCCCTTGAATCCGGCCCGCCCCGAACTGCACCACGCCAGCACCGCGCCCTTCATATCGGTGATGGTGACAGACGTGTTGTTGAAGGTCGCCCGGATATGGGCGATGCCCGAGGATACGCTCCGCGCCACCTTCGCGCGGAC
>JACQHI010000066.1 GCA_016199105.1 Lentisphaerota bacterium
CCGACCGCCGTCATCGACGCCTCTTTCGCCGCCTATATCTGCCCCAGCAATGCGCCCATCTGCCTGTTCGAGTTCTCGGCGCTGGCCGCCGAAACGCATCCCCAGGGGACCGGCTATGAATGGGATTTCGGCAACGGCAGAAAAGTCCAGGGCCCCAGGATATCCTGGCTCAGCGTGGGCTCGGCCAACCTGACCGTGACCTTGACGGTGTCCAACGCCGCCCAGGTGTCGCGCGCCTCGAAAACCGTCTTCCCGAAAACATGGCCGGAGCTCACCTCGGTGGACAATCCCGCCGGACGCACCCGCTTCGGCGCGGCCTTCGACGTCATGGTCCGTTCGACGCCGAAGGACAAGCCGCCCTGCGAAAACTGGCCGCCGGTGCTGTGGGGCGCCCTGCTGTCCGTGCTGGACCGCGGACCGTACGTCGAGCTGCTGCGGATTGTCTTCGAGCGCTCACGCGAGGACATTCGGGCCCTTCCCCTCGCCGAACGGTATGCCCTCGAGGATCTTTTCATCGACACGCTCCGCATGACCACCAACACGGCCACCGTGACGAAATGGATGGATGAACTGGAACGCGGCGAAAAAGATCTGGCCCGCCTCCTGCAATTGAAGTCGGACCGCATCGATTTTTACCTCTGGGACGCCAACCGGCCGGAAGCCGCCGAATCGATCGCCGGGCAGTTGTCCGCTTCGTCCCTGGGCACGCTTCAGTATTCCATCGGCATGATCCGCCTGGGCGACAGCCGGCTCCTGACCGGCAAGCCCGAGGACGCCCGGCGTTATTACGGCCTGGCCCAACAAAACAGCCCGAACATCCGGAAACTCATCCGCCAACCGGCATCCCCCGCGGCCGATGCGCCCTCCAAAACCGCCGGGACGGCCGGCAAGCCCGACCCGATGTCCAGAACGGTCTATCCGCTCGACGCCAAGAAGGACGACAAGCGCGATCCGATGTCCAGAACGGCGTATCCGCTTGACGCCAAAAAGCCCGGCGCCGGCGGACGGCCGGACGCCGACAAGAAAAACGCTCCGACCGCCCCCACGCTGTCACGCGCGCTGTTCGCGGTTCGCGCGGACGACTGGAAGGTTTCCGCGGTCCATGAGGCCTCCTATTACGCCACCGTGAAAACCCTGCTCGCCCAGCGCTATCCCCTCGAGGCCCGGAAAGTGCTCGAGCAATGGGAACTTGAATTCCCGCTTCAAAAACTGGCCGGCGACTATCCCATCGCGGAAGCCTCCTACTACATGGCCGTGGGCCATTACACGAGAGCCCAGCGCATTCTGCAAATCTACCGCTCCACCGTCGATCTCTCCAATGTCCTGCCGGACGCCATGAAAATGGAACTTGACTGCCTGAAACGTTTGCACAAGGATGCTGAGATAAAGGCCTTGGCCCAGGTCATATTGAAACGGCTTCCCAACCATCCCCTCGCCAAAGTGGCCGAGGGTATTCTGGACCCCGGCAAGGGAGGCCCGGCCCTGACCGAGGGCGACTGGTCCGACCAGAAAGGCAACGAATCGCTGAACATCAAATTCGACAAAAAAACCGGCAACATCCTGGACATGCTGGGCAAGAACGTCGATATAGACGCGCCCGACCGGCCCGCGAAAGCGCCCAGGAAAACCAATCAGCAACCGTGAACACTGAATAATGAAAACTAACATGGATTTTCGCGTTGATTCTTTTTTTTGCGCCTCTTTGCGGCTATTCTCTTCTCTTGTCAGTACCCGTTGCCGGATTTTTCTGCTTGCCTTGCTTATGGCCGCCTCCAGTCTGGCCGGAGAAACCACCGGAACGATCCAGGGCACGCGCCTCTATACGAAACCGGATCCGTCGGCTTCCGGCGGCATCTCCGGAAAAACCGCCAACCTGCCGGCCCCCATCACCGGCGTGTTCGCCATCCCCCAGGACAGCCAGCTCAAGGTCTATAAGGCCGAGCTCGCCGAGGACGGAAAGAGCTTTTCCTTCAAGAACCTGCCGGTGGCCAAGTACGATCTGCTGATTCTCTCCTCCAACGACTTCTACGAGGGCATCGCGCTCTCCCGTTCCGACAACTCGCTGACGGACAGGGACCTCAAGCTCATCGACCCGATGGTGATGAAGTCCACGCCCTTTTTCGACACGAAGAAGATCAACCGCATCGCCGGCGTGACGGGACGCGAAGGCAAATCCATCGCCGTCCTCCAGGAGGTCCGCACGAAGCCGGTCACCCTGCAAAGCGAGGAATTGCGCACGGACATCCAGATTCGCAGCCTCAAGTTGTGCTTCATGGAGGATGTCGGCGAAGTGGGCTGGCAGGTCGTTGAAACACGGGAAATCGTCCGCACGGAAGTCGGCCCCGGAGCGCCGAAAGGCTTGATTACGCATTATTACTCGCCCCGGCTGAACGGCATCCGCGTGACGGATACCGTCAAGGACCTCGGCGAGCTGAACCTGATCGTGGAACGCACACCGGATACGAAATAAGGGGAGCCCCTCATGGCCAAATTGTTCATTACCGAAGGCAACAATACCGGGATGGAAGTGGATGTGCCCCCCAAGGGCCTTGTCATCGGACGCCGGGAGGAGTGCGATCTGACGATCAGCGACGATCTCGCCTCCGGACGCCATGCCAAGGTCGAACAGCAGGACGGCCAGTGGGTGATCGTGGACCTCGGCAGCACCAACGGCACCCTGATGAACAATCAGCGGATCAGCGCCATGTCCCTCGCGGATGGCGACAACTTCAAGATCGGCAACACAACAATTGTCTTCAAACTCAATGGCAGCGCCACGGCCGAAGCCGTCGCGGTGGTGTCCGAACCGGGCGCCGCGCCCGAATCCGCCCCGGCGCCCAAGCCCTCGGCCGTGAAGGCGAAGGCCAGACCCAAGGCACCCCCCCCCGCGGCGGCGCCGTCCGCCGGCGCCGAGGCAAACCTGCAGGCCTCGCCGGACGACCTCAAACTGGTCGAACAGATGAGCCAGAACGCGGAAGCCATCCGCCGCGAAACTGCCAAGCTGATCATCGGCCAGCGCGAGGTGCTGGATCAGATCCTCATGTGCATGATCGCGGGCGGCCACGCCCTCCTGGTCGGCATGCCCGGCCTCGCCAAAACCACGATCGTGAGCACGATCGCCAAGGTACTGGACCTGGAATTCAAACGCGTCCAATTCACCCCCGACCTCATGCCGGCGGACATCACCGGTACGGAAATCCTGGAAACCAACAAGTCCACCAACGAAAAGGAATTCCGGTTCATCAAGGGCCCCATTTTCTGCAACCTGCTGCTGGCGGACGAAATCAACCGCACGCCGCCCAAGACCCAG
>JACQHI010000048.1 GCA_016199105.1 Lentisphaerota bacterium
CGTTCCGCTCGGGCGGTTATAGGGGCGATCCGCGCCGGGCTTCGGCGGCCGCGGGCCGGGTGATTGTGGATTCGATCCTGGCCCACCTGGTTCCGGCTACCCGCGAGCGCCTGGCCTGGCTGGACCGCGTGCCGCGCTACGCGGGACCGGCCAAGCCGCGATCCAGGCGCGGCTAGTGACGTCCTAATCTTAGTGCTCGCGAGCGCAAATACACTGACGTATGGCCGTGATATTTTCGTGCTCCGGCAAGGCGCGCATTCGATGGGCATACCCAGAGGGTATGTCCTCGAATACGCAACACCGCCGGGCGCGAAAAGATCGCGGTCCCCAAGGGATGTGGCGGCACAGCCAGTGGAGCTGCGTTCTCCGAGCGGGGACATACCTTTGGGTATGCCCGCCGCTCGGACGCCTGGCTCCGCTGGCTGCGGCGCAACACCATACGTCAGCGTATTTGTGTCCGCGAGTACTCAGGCAATGGCCAGTTGACGGACGTCCTTGTTGATCCGAGATGCCAGGGCATCGTCGGCAACGTCGAGATCATAGTCCATCTGGAGGCCCAGCCAGAAACTGGCGGAGTTGCCGAAGAACCGGGACAACCGCAGAGCGGTGTCCGCCGTGATCGCGCGTTTGCCGTGAATGATCTCGTTGATCCGGCGGGGGGAAACCCCCAGCTCGGCGCCCAGCCGGTTCTGGCTGATGCCCAGCGGCTTGAGGAACTCTTCCTGCAGGATCTCGCCCGGATGAACGGGAGGAATCTTCTTCATATTTCACCCCTTGTGATAGTCTACAATTTCAACGTCATGGGCGCCGTCATTGCGCCAAACGAAACAGATTCGCCATTGATCATTGATCCGTATGCTGTGTTGTCCTTTTCGGTTTCCCGAAAGAGCTTCCAGCCGGTTGCCCGGGGGAACACGGAGGTCTGCGACGGTCGAACTGTGGCTCAACATTCGCAACTTCCGGAAGGCCGCCTTTTGAATATCGGTCGGCAGCTTCCGCGAATATTCTCGCCGGAAGATCGCCTCGGTTTCCTTGCACCTGAAACTCTTTATCACGCCCAGAGACTATAACGCATAACGTTATAGGTCAAGTATTCTTTTTAGGGGCAACGTCAGCCTTCAGCCTTGAGGCGATAAGGAAGCCGCGCTTCGCGCGGTTTCCGAAGTCGCCTCCTCTCATTGTCGGGGCTTTCATTTGTGCCACATTTCTTCCTTCTGATCGAAAATGATGCGGGCTTCCATGATGTCTAATGTGGAATTTCCGATGAAAAGTGTAAAACGACCGGGGCGTCTCGTCGTGTCGTAAAAGGTAACGGTGTAGATGTCCTTGGCATCATCTTCACTTCCCAGAATGTAGGTCCCCGGCGCGATAATGGTGGACAATGTGAATGGACCACCGCGCGCATTGTTGTCAGTCCTGCTGACAGTCACCGTTCCATCGGGCGACACGAGGAGGGCATATTCGCCCCGACCGCGTAGGACGCGGATGGCCGCTATAACCATCGCAATCATCGCGAGGGCCAGCAGAAGAGCGATAATCGTTTTTTTCATCTTCTTTTTGGCCCCAACGGAGGCATTATCCTTACGGCGCTTTTTATATTGCCGGTGAAATTATCTTTGTGCAGACTGCACACGGCCAAGCCGCGACCCAGGCGCGGTTAGATCAGGTGTTCGAGCGCATGGCCGGCGGCTTCGCGCGCGGCCAGGAGAAGGGCGTCGTCGCGCGTGTAGTTGCGTGGGTCCGGGGCGATTGTCCCGCGGATCCGGTTCAGCAGGGTCCGGCCGCGCCGCGCGGCGGCGGCTTCACGACGCCCGGCCGATTCCACCGCCTGTTCCAGCAGGGACAGCGTGGCGTGGTCCTCCATCCCCTTGCGCACGACCTCCCAGCGCAGACTGGAACAGATCGAGTCGCGGCCCGGATAGACGATGTGCGGATCGCCGGGCGGCCAGGGGCCGCGCCCCTCTTCGAAAATGGCGCTTAGGCCGGTGCTGTCCGTCCACGGGGAGAGCTCGATGGCGACGGGCAGGTGGGGTTTCCAGTAGGCATACCCCCAGTGCAGGAAGCCCTTCAGTCCGAGACTCCACGCCAGCCAGAACTGGATGCGATTGCGGATCGAGGCCTGGTTCAGGAAGCGGTTGGGAAAGGGCGCCTGCGGTTCCATGCAGACGTAGCACCAGGCCTGCTCGTTCGCCCGGCGGCGCCAGCCAGGCATGAAGTGCTGGATCTGCGAGACGCGGATATCGATGAACCCGTCAAGATCCTCGGGCGGGGCGGCATCGATGATGCTCACGTCCGGCAACCACTCCCGCAGGCGCGCGGCGTGCTGTTTCCAGGAATCGAAGTTGCGCTTCGAAGGCTCGTCGCCGAAATGCTGGACCGTGCGGTCGGCCCAGCCGCGCGCGCGCAAGTGCGCGTGCACGCCCCGCAGGAACTCGCCCAACAAGGGCGCGTAAGCCTCTTCGGACAGCGCCGCGGGCGAAACGTCCAGCGGACGGCCACGCGCGTCGCGGATCGGGATCCGATTCCAAGCAAAGACGGGGTCGCCGCCATGGCGGCCCACGTGGCCGCCCTCGATCCAATCGACCCCGGCGGCGCGGAAGAGGCGGACCCAGCGGTCGAGGCGGGTGAAATCGAACTGCATCCTGCCGTGCCGGTCGCGGCGGGCCTCGACCAATTCGCCGAAGGGTGTGAGAATCATATCCTGGCGGTGGCGGCCCATGTCGGCGGCGATGCGCTCGATCCAGCGCCAGTGGGATTCGGACCAGCGCTCGAGCCGGTAGTAATCGGCCACGAGCGAGGGAAACATCCACTCGGTGTGCCGCAGGGTGGGGCGAGCGGGCAGGGCATAGGGACGGACGCGCACGCGCAGGGGGATTTCGGCGCGCTCGATGGGCACGTTGCGGATTTCCAGCGCGAGGCCCAGATGCCCCTCGTAAATGCCGGGGCGGGCGTCGTGCGGGACCCGCACCGAGACCCAGAGCGGCTGGGTCCACTCGTCGCGGATGCCGATCGCGGGCGCCTCGAGAAAGGCGTCGGGAAAGAGCGCCGGCGCCCGGCGGAGCCAGTGGGCGGGATCGGCGTTTTCGGGGAAGCACCGGTGGAAGGGCTCATGCGTGACGTGGATGCACCATTCCCAGTGCGCCTCGACGCATTCGCTGGAGAGGCGCGCGCCGCGCGGTCCGACAAGGTCCGTGGCCGACCAACTTGCGCGCCGGACCGTCACCCCTTTCGGGATGCGGATGGCCACCTGGAAGTCTTCCGTTTCGCCGCGCGCGGCCGTAAGATCGGCACGAACGGCCGCGCGCGGCGGCGGAAACGAATCCGGGAACACCTTGTCCAGCGCTGTTGCGATCCAATAGTCGATGCTCATTATTCCGTTGTGAACCACTGGACTTCGACGCGGCGGTTCAATTTCATCTCCTGACTCACGGGTTCCTTCCAGCCGCACCCGATGGTGTCGAGGCGGGAGGCGTTGACTTTGCAGACATCGCTCAGCACCTGCTTGACTTCCTCGGCGCGCTCCTTGCTGAGCTGGATGGCCTTCAACGCCATTTTACGGACCATGTCCTCGCCGCCCTGCTTGCGGAGATTGGCGACGTTGGAGTTGTCCACGTGGCCGCGCAGGAGCACCTTGGAGCCGGGACTCACCTGGAGCATTTTGGCGATGACGTCCAGGTCCTTGAGATTGTTCTTGTCCTCCATGTCCAGCTTGCTGGAGTTCGGCTGAAACAGGAAACGGATGTTGCGGGCCAGCAGAGGGTTTTCCACGGGGGCATCGGCGTTGGCGCGGATGGGGCGGATATCGGCCTTCTGCCGGCTGAACTTGCCGTCCTTTTCGATGAGCTTGAGCGGCTTGAGATCGAGAAACGCTTCGGCGTCGCAGGGATCCTTGATGATCTTGGACCCGTAAGCCATCGCCGCGGATTCGTAGATGTAGCCGAAACTCCCGGCGGAATCGATGGTGCCGGCGAAGAAGGCCAGGTTTTCCGGCAGATTGGCCAGATGCACATTGGCCAGCTCGTTAGCCAGCCGGGCTTTATCCCATTTGAACGCCTGGCAGAGCGCGGCTTCGCAGGATTTGGGATCCGTCCGCACCCGGTCGTTGCCGTACAGCAGGCCGTCCGTCAGTCCGCTGACGATCTTGGGATTCTTTTCCGCGAAAGGCCGGTTCACCAGCAGGACGTCGGCGATGAGCAGGATGTTTTTGGAGGTCACCAGGAGCTTCGCCTTGCTGCCGCTCTGTTCGACCACTTCCGTCGTTTTCGGGCCCCAGCTCACACAGCCGTCCAGGCGTTTCCGTCCGCTCTTCAGGTCGCGCAGGAACAGGTCGCCCGCCCCGAAGGCGTCGGCGCAGTAAATCAGGTTGACCTTGTCCGGATGCGCGGCGCTGCGGAAATCCTCCAGCAGATTGATTTCCAGGCCCGCTTCCTGCACCAGGTAGTGGATGAAGAAATCGGCCTCGTTGAACTGGCTGGCGGCCAGCGTCTTGCCGACGAGATCGTTGATGGTATTGATCGAACTGCGCACGACCACGCCATCCGCCCCTCGCGAGAACGAGATGAGCGCCGGAACGACGGTCCGGAACTGCTTTCCGTAAAGGGGGAGAACGTCCGCCGTGGTCGAGGAGGCGGCCAGGCGGCCGCTGTTCAGGTCGGACCAACTGTCTTCCTCGCTGAGGGTGAACTTCACCTTGAATCCGTATTGCTTGAAGAAATAGGAGTCCTCGGTGGGCGCAAGCCCGTTGTTGGCGGCGATCAGGCCCGCATAACCGGCATACTCGCTCAATTCGATTTCGACGGTATTGTCCTTCATTTCATAGGCGGCGGGCGCCTTGAGTTTCGGCACGGTGGCGCGGGTTTCGACGAGTTCGGCATCCTCCGCCAGACCCGCCGTCTCCTTCGGGGGTTCGGCGGCAAAGCCGGCCGGCAGGAGCGGCAGCAGGCA
>JACQHI010000050.1 GCA_016199105.1 Lentisphaerota bacterium
CCGACTGGTAGAGCCGGTTTTATACCGGCTATGGTCTATTTTCCAGCCATTAAATCCCGCCCGCCGCGGGCGGGCAAACTTGCTCACATGGTAAAGATTACGGAGCGGCGGTCCCCCCTTCGTCTTTACCTTAATCTTTCCCCTTCGTCTCTCTGGCGCGCGGGGACACGTCCGCTTCATTCCCGCCAAAGAGGAGATGCCAGCAGCGGCCGATGATGAAACCGCACACGCCGCCGGCGCCCAACAGGAGGCAGTTCCAGACGTCGCCCATGGCTTCCGTGTCGAGGTAAGGCGCGCGTGAGGGGCGTCCGGCATTTTCCGCCAGCCGTTCGTTGACGGCCTCGTCCATGCCGGACATTCCGGCGGGTTTCGCGGGTTCGGATAATGGCGGGGCCGTCGCAGCGACGCTCGCAGACGGCCCGGTTCCGGCAGCGGCCGGCCGTTCCGCCCAGCCATTGTTTATCTTAACTTGGGCGTTGGGCGTTGGGGTCATAATGCAAATGCTTGGTTCCGCCAGGGAAGGCCCCGCCATGGCCAGCCAGGCCAGCGCGGCCAACAACAAAAGAGCCGGGACAGCCGGACGAACCGTCTTTTCCCCGCCGATCACGCTTAGCGACACGAGAATGCCCGGTCTTTGCTGGTAAATGTAATGTAAGGCCAGTCCCGTGATGACCATTTCCCCGAGCGCCAGCGGGCCCTGGATCGGCAGATAGGCGGCATAGATGGCCGTCAGATATCCGGTGAAGGTGAATTGAGGCGTGGGAGCGCGGGTCAAGGCGGCGGACAGACTGAGCCCCGCCACCATGTAGGTGAGCACGTCGCCGATGAGTCCCCCGAGCGCGCCGGCCAGCCAGAGCGGACAGCCCGCGCGCCGGGCGAGCCGGAACGTCAGCCACCCGCCGAAAGCGCCGCCGACCCCGAGTGTGACGACATTCGCGCCCCACGTCGAGAATCCCCCGTGCGCAAAGAACGCCGCCTGCAGAAGGAGCGACAGCCCCGTGAGCGCGATCCCGATCCAGGGCCCGAGAAGAATGCCCGCCAGCGGCGAGCCACACGGGTGCGAGCAGGTTCCGGCAAACGACGGGAGCGGGATGAGCGAGACAAAGAAAATAAAGGCCCCGCCCATGCCGAGCAGCGGTTTCTTCTCGGGGCTCGCCTGCGCGAATCGGCGCATGCCGCGGGCGCCTCCGGCCATCAGACAGAGAGCGGCTGTCGTATAAATTGCGGCCGGCAAGCCGGTGATGATCCCTTCGGAAATATGCATAGTATACCACTCAAACAAAAAAGCCTTCGATTCCCGGGAAGGGCGATCGAAGGCCATGGACAACGGACGTTCAAGCCTCATCCTCCCCACCTGCGAAAGAGCGAAAGGCGGAAATCCCGCCTTCCCGATGAGCGTGAAAAGGAACGTCTTCTGACTTCCGGCCTCAGCCTACCGCCCCACCTTCCCCCTCGACCAATCGCCTGCGGCGATCCAGTCTCGGAGTGGCTGCTGGGGTTTCGTCACATCATCCCGAACTGTTTCCGCGCTCGGGACGACGCGATAGCCGGTAACAGCGGCGCTACCGTGTCCGATTTTCACGGACTTCCGTTTTCTTTCCACGGTTCATGATGTTTCAAAGAACTGCGGCGAGTCTCTCCCACCGCCCTTGCAAGGTCAAGAGGAAAAATTGCCCGTAATGCGACAATTCGTCCATTATTTGTCTTTCATTCTCGGCGGCTGGACTACGCATTATTTCCTTGCCAAAAGAGAACAAAAACACCTATTGTTTCCGCATGGATAAGGAAACCCTGAAATACGTTCTATCCACGAACACACCACGCGCAAACCACCGTCCGGAATCCGGGTGACCGACGCCTGGCGCTATCTGCTGGCAAGCGCAAGGGCGTCCGATTTCTGACTGGCGCAGACCGATTTCATGTCAGGCCATCAAAACATTCTTGAATAGCGAGACCTGATCCGGACGATTTTTATTTGTTGATTCCGCTGAAAAACCCGCCCGGTGGGGTCACCGGGCCTACAACAAGGCACATTTTTCCTCCAATTTTCTTTTTTACAGTCCTTCGTCTGCCGCTTGGGGATCGGCGGGGATCAACACGCCATTCCGATATACGCCAAAGCGTTTGACAGCGGTCATCAGGGCAGCCAGAGTCTCTCGGCGCGAGCCGGGCGGAACCATGCAACCAGAGCCTAAAACATACCCCCCTCTCACCCCGGCGCCCGCGATGCAGCGGCGGGATTCTTCGATGATCTCTTCAGGCGTATTCTCGACGAACGAGAGGGTGTTCACACCGCCCATCAGGGCCACGCGATTGCCCGCAATCTCCCGCACCTGGGCACAGGTAAATCCCCCCAGCGGGTCGAGAGGGCCGATGCAATCAAGGCCGGTTTTAATGAGGTCGTCAATGATCGGGAGGATATTTCCACAGATGTGAGAATAGATGCGGACTCCGGGATGGTAGCGGTGCAACTCGTCACAGACTGCTTTTATGTGAGGGAAAACAAATTCGCGCCAATGGCGGGGAGAGATCACCGACATGTTGCCAATCGAGTCGTTAAGACGCAGGATGTTGAAACCCAAATCGACACTGAACTTTCCCCTCTCCGTGGCGTATGCCACGCCTTTTTCCATGAGAGCGTGAACCAGGCGGGGACGATCAAGCAGATCGGTCAGGGCATTCGGAGTGCGCCGCAGGAAGGCGCAAAAGCAGAGAGTGGCCGAAATACAATCGCCGATGAGGGCGATCCGGTCTCCAGCCATTTTCACGATGGCCCGTTGGCGATCGCCGCATCCGATTTCTTCATAAAACGACTTGCTCGGGATCGCCATCCTCTGGACGTCGGCAAGGTCATGGATGAAGGGCTCGTCCGAAGTCCAGTACTGCAAAAAGGCCATTTGGCAAGGATCTTCGAGATGGAAATCGTCGCCGTTGAAGAGCTTCGTGGTAAGCCCGCCCAGCATGTCCACTTCGCCGAGTTTGCGCCCGCTTTCATCCACCTCAAGGACCATACCCTGCTCTCGCACCACGCGACGCGGGGGGACGTGGAATTGCCGAATCCCGTCCACTCCGACCGCAAGCCCTGCTTCGAGGATGACTCGCAAAGCTGTGAGTGGATCCTGGATGACGTCGATGAGGCTTGTGCCGGTGATGTGGGCGGCAGAGTCGACAAAGATCTTGGGCACGACGGGGACCCGGTCGGGGACTCCACCCGAAACAGCCGTGTAAAGTCTCTCGGCAGGTGTCATTGGGGTACTCCCCCTGGGGTCCGGCCTGCTCGCGTGAAGGCCAGGGGGTCGGTCCGATAATTGCAGCATGTTCCGCGATTTTCTTGGCATTTTGAGTGTCCCCGGCAACACAGTTTTATGATGGCGGATTTCTTCCCTCATCTCTCCGCTTTCCGCTCCCCTCTCCCCTACCACCCAACACCTACCACCTTCCGCCAGTTCCCCACCACACCCCACGCGGGCAGGACGAAGGTAAAAGATTAAGAGTCGAGATTAAGGCTTCGTATTTCTTTGTCCCACAGCCTACAACCTAAAACCCATAACCTATCCGCTTCCCTCTCTCCGCTCTCTCCTTCCGCCTCTACCCCATACCTTTGAGCACGGCGCCGGCGGCTTCGATGTAGCCCTCGATTTCGGCCTTGGTGTGGGCGGCGGAGACGAACGACACCTCGAACTGGGCCGGGGGCAGATAGAAGCCGCGCTTCAACATGCCGTGGAAGAACGCGGCATACGCCCGGGTATCCGACGCCTTCGCCTCAGCCATGTTCCGGGGCGCCCGGTTCATGAAAAACGGGGTCATCATGCCGCCCAGTTGAACCGCCGTGAGCGTAACGCCGGCCCGCCGGGCCGCCTCGTTCAGTCCATCGGCCAGGCGCCGGCCCAGCGCGGCCAGGCGCTCGTAGGGCGGCTCTTTGCGCAGGGTCGCCAGGTTGGCGATTCCCGCCGCCACGGCCAGCGGATTGCCGCTCAGGGTTCCCGCCTGATACACCGGCCCGAGCGGAGCGAGCTTGTCCATGATGTCCGCGCGGCCGCCAAAGGCGCCGATCGGCAGGCCGCCTCCGATGATTTTGCCCAGGCAGGTCAGGTCCGGAACGATGCCGGACTGAACTCCATACGTGGTGGCCGCCAGCCGGAACCCGGAAATAACCTCGTCGAAGATGAGCACGACCCCGCACTGTGCAGTGAGGTTGCGGAGCGTCCGCAGAAAACCCGGTTCGGGAAGAACCAGTCCCATGTTCCCCGCCACGGGCTCGACAATGACGGCCGCCAGCTCGCTTCCCTGCGCCCGCACGATCGTGGCCACGGCCTCCGGATCGTTGAAGGGCGCGACCAGCACCTCGGCGGCGGCGGCCGCCGTCACTCCGGCGGAGGAGCCGATTCCGCCGGTCAGCAACCCGCTGCCGGCCGACACGAGCAGGTAATCGGCGTGACCGTGATAGCACCCCTCGAACTTCAGAATCTTGTTCCGGCCCGTGAACCCGCGCGCCAGGCGGATCGCCGACATGACCGCTTCGGTGCCGGAACTGACCAGCCGGACTTTTTGCAGGGAGGGAATCCGTTCGCGGAGCATTTCCGCGAACACCACCTCGCCGGGCGTGCTCGCGCCGAAGGAGGTTCCCTTGGCGGCCGCTTTCCGCACGGCTTCGATCACGGCGGGATGGGCATGGCCCAGGAGCAAAGGCCCCCACGACCCGCAGAAGTCCACCAGGACCCGGCCTTCCACGGTCGTCAAACGCGAGCCCTTGCCGGAGGCCATGAAGACGGGGGTTCCGCCCACGGAACCGAACGCCCGCACGGGACTGTTGACGCCGCCGGGGATCACCCGGCAAGCGCGGGCGAATAAAGAAGAAGAGGAGGGTTTTGGGTTGTGGGTTTTAGGTTTTGGGCTGCGGGAGGTGGGTTTTGGGTTGCGGGAGGTGGGTTTTGGGTTATGGGTTTTAGGTTTCAGATTTTTGGTTAATTGTTTTTTCATTTGAATTCCTCCATCATTTTTAATGTCATATCCATGGCGGTTCGCCAATCCGACGTATCGCCTGCCACATATTCGGCTGTGTTTTCCCTTACGCTGTTGGTCGTGCGGGTAGAGCCGCGCCATTGGCCGAGCACTTCATAAAGTCGCTCCAACATCCGGCCGCACTGATTATAAGATTCATCCATCTGGGCAAAACGTTCCGCCGTGATGTAGTTGTTCTCCCTGGCGACGTCGAGGTGATGTTGCGTCTCCCTGATTTCTCCCAATGAACGATTAATGGCCTCCAGATAGATATTCGTATGACGGCTTCCCCATCCCTCAGCAACGATAGCAGGCGCGGCATTTGAAGCCCTTCTGATCTGGGATCCCAATTCATAAAGCTCAAACTTCGGAAATTGCAGACTCTCTTTGTGCAGCTCGAAATGAAGATCCTTCAACTGCTGATACACCCTCAAATCCCGAAACGATTGAACCTCACTCATAATCCCTCTTCGTCTGTTTTCCTATTTCCCTATCACCCACCATCCGCCTTCGCCTGACCTTCCACCGTCGCCAAGGCTATGGTGGACAAGTCGGCGGGACATGCCTACAACCTAAAACCCATCACCTATAACCGTCCCCTCCCTCCATAACCCAACACCCATAACCCAAAACCCTCTCCTCTCTTCTCCCACCCATAACCCAAAACCTTTCCCTTATCCTTTTCCGCCTCCGCTTTCCCCTAAAACCCATAACCTAAAACCTATAACCTCTTCTCGAAGACTTCCCCATACCGATCCGCCCAATAGGTCAGGATCAAATCGGCGCCGGCCCGTTGGATTGCGAAGAGCGATTCCCTCGCCATGGCCATGAGGTCGCCCATGCCGCGATCGGCGGCGGCGTGCAGCATGGCATATTCGCCGCTGACGTTATACGCCGCGATCGGCAGGGCCGTGGCCTGGCGAAGCCGGCAGACGATATCCAGATAAAACAGGGCCGGCTTCACCATCAGGATGTCGGCGCCTTCCGCCTCGTCCAGGACGGATTCGCGCAGGGCCTGGCCGGCATCGCGATAGGAAGCCTGATAGCCCTGGCGATCGCCTTTCTGCGGGGCCGATTGCTCGGCTTCGCGGAACGGCCCGTACAGGGACGAGGCAAACTTGGTCGAATAACTCATGAGCAGCGTGTCGGTCAGCCCGGCCTTGACCAGCGCGCGGCGGATGGCCTGGACC
>JACQHI010000051.1 GCA_016199105.1 Lentisphaerota bacterium
CATTCCTGCCTGTCATCCGGAACGTTGGCGGCCATAATGCGAATTGCTGCCCGGGAACGGCGGACGCCGCCTGCGGCGTGGCAAGCACGCACGTGCGAAATCTGGAGGAGACCGCGATTCGCACCGCGAACGATTTCGGAGTCCGCGCGTTTCGACGCCGGAAGCTGACCGGCGCCTGGACCGAAGCCGGCAAGCTGGCGGCCATCGGCGTGCGGTTCCGCCGCTGGGTGGCCTTCCACGGGATGAGTTTCAACGTGCGGCCCGACATGACGGGCTTTCAATCGATCGTGCCCTGCGGCCTGGCGGGCGAACCGGTGACGTCCCTGCAATGCCTGCTGGAGGAACGGTGCCCGTCCATGACGGCCGTGCGGGACCGGTTGCTGGCGCATTGGGCAGAGGTGAGCGGGCAAACCTTCGAGCTTTTCCGGGACGACGAAGAGTGGCCCGGCAGGGCGATTTTAGATTTTAGACCGGATCGATCAGGTCGAGAACGCCCTTCTCCCCTTTGTCGTCCTTGTGTTCCGGTTCGGGGGCCGGGCGCTCGTCGCGCTCCTGTGGCGCGCGGGGCTGTTGAGGCTGCCGTTCGCCGTTGTGACGGCGGCGGGGCGGCCCGGAACGATCGCGGTCGCGGTCCCGATCCCGATCACGGTCGCGATCCCGGTCATGTTCGCGGTCGTCAAACGCCTTTTTAAACGTGGACAGCCGCAGGCAGGTGGCGCCGAGCGCGCCGGCGCGTTTTTCCAGGTCGGGAGAATTGCTGATCACCAGGGCCGGCTTGGAGGCCGACTCGACCAATTCGAGCACGCGGTTTTTCGCGTTTTCGGGCGAATCGGCGTAATACGCCGTCACGCGTCTGAACTGGTCGCCATCCCCGGCTTCCCGCAGGGGCTTGCCGATGAACACGGCGGTCAGATCGAGTTCTTCCGCTCCCGCAAACTGGGCCAGCAGCTTGAGAACGGAAAAATTGTCGCGCGGACTGGGCACCCCCCCGCCGTTGCCTCGGCCATCCTGAAAATCCAGAAGGCCGAACGTGTCCACGATAATCGTCATGGCCGCGGGATCGGACCCGGCTGACGAGGGTTCCGATCGGCGTCCGAAAAGAGAACTAAAAAAACTCATAGCCGCTACCGTATCCGATGTTCGGGGAAACTGCAAACGGAAAAATCAGAGGATCGGCAGGGCCGTTGCCCAGGATTTCATTTTGGCCAGGATCATCCCGATTTCGAGATACTCCGTTTCGAGCAGTTTTTCTTCTTTCGCGGACAGTTTCGGCCCGGTCCCGCTCCGCGACGCGCGGAGCCGCGCGTCAAGGGCCTTGCGTTGGTGCTGGAGGGCCTGCGTCCGGATGCCGAGGATCAGGGATTTCAACGATTCTTCGTGGGTCGCAAAGGCGCTCTTGATCTTGGAGGGCGCCGCCAGGACCCCTGCGGCAAAGGTGGATAGCGCCCGGTCCGGCGTGTCCCGCTCCGACAGCACGGCCATCACGTCGCGCTGGGCGGTCTCGGCGTCGAGTATGGCCTGGATCAGTTGCCGGATCAGGGGGGTCGTGATCATGTCGAGGGGGAGATGTTGCCGGACCAGGCCGGCCAGGGCGGGCTCGGCGATCAGGTGCTCGGCCAACGCCGACTCTCCGGGGGGCGCGGGCCTGCCCGCCATAGCTCCCGGACCGACGGCGGGTACGGGCTCGGGACCGGCCGGCGCTTGTTCCGGCCGGCGCTCCGCCTGGGTGCCGCGCCGCAGTTCCCGTTGGAGTGCCTCCTCGGGCACCTGCAGGCGGGAGGACGCTTCTTGCAGGAGTTTCGCCTGATACACGGCGTTGGGTTGCCGGCGAATCATATCCAGGACCGCCGCCGTGATGCGCATCAGCCCGGCTTCCGAGGCCCGATTGTCCCTTGCGGAGAGCACGTCGATCTGAAAATCCAGGACGGATCGTGCGCCGTCCAGAAGCTTCTGGAAAGCGTCGCCTCCCTTGTTGAGGATGAGGGAGTCGGGATCCTCCCCCTCCGGTAACGCGGCGATGCGGACGGCCAGGCCGGCCTGAAAAAGAATGGCGGCCGTGCGGAGCGACGCGTTCTGGCCGGCGGTGTCGGCGTCGAAGACCAGGATCACGTCGTCGGCGTAGCGTTTGAGGATGCGGGCGTGTTCCTCGGTGAAGGCCGTGCCCTGCGCCGCGACGGCGCGGGTGAAGCCGGCGAGGTGGCAGCGAATCACATCGATCTGCCCTTCACAGAGAATGGCCTGATGGGCTTCGAGAATGGCCTGGCGGGCGCGGTGCAGGGCATAGAGCACGCGGCTTTTCCGGAACAGCGGGGTTTCGGGCGTGTTGATGTATTTGGCGGGCGAGGCATCCTTGTCGAGAATGCGCCCGCTGAATCCGATCACGCGGCCCTGCTCGTCGTGGATGGCGAACATCAGGCGGTTGCGGAACCGGTCGTAACGGCGCTCCCGCGCCGGGCCGGTGCCCGGCGTCCCGTCATCCGGCCGGGCCGTCACCACCAGGCCGGCGGCTTCGAGGTCGGCGATGGAGTATTGCTTCGCCGCGCGCAGGAGGATCGTGTCCCAGGCGTCGGGGGCGAAGCCGATCGTGAAATCCGCGATGGCGCTTTCCGGCAACTGCCGCCGCTTCAGATAGTCGCGGGCCGGAGCGGCCTCCGCGGCTTGAAGGAGAATCTGTTGGTAGTGCCGCGCTGTCTTCTCGTTGATGGCATAGAGGGTCTCCTTGTTGGGGCCGCCGGTTGCCGATCTTTCCTCGATCTCAATCCGGATATTGGCCTTTTGGGCCAGCATCCGCACGGCCGTCATGAAATCGACTTTCTCGTATTCCATGACGAATTTAAAAACGTCCCCGCCGGCGTTGCACCCGAAGCAGTGATAAAACTGGCGCACGGGATTCACCGTGAAGGAAGGGGTTTTTTCCTTGTGAAAGGGGCACAGGGCCTTGAAGGTGGTTCCGGCCCGCTGGAGATGGAAATAGGCGCCGATCACCGTCGCGA
This sequence comes from Lentisphaerota bacterium, assembly GCA_016199105.1. Taxonomy (GTDB): domain Bacteria; phylum Verrucomicrobiota; class Kiritimatiellia; order JAAZAB01; family JAAZAB01; genus JACQHI01. The sequence continues at coordinate 2,994 of JACQHI010000051.1, forward strand.
TGTCGCTGTGCTGCCGGATCTCTTCGATCAGGGAGTCTGGAATACCTCTCGGCACGATCAGGGTTCTCCCGCCCCGCCCGGCAGTGAGGTGTCGCGCAGGTGTTCGAGCGGCTCAACGAGGGCGGGCGCATGGCGGGCCAACGTCCGACCGAGCAGGGACCGTTCGACAAAAAGACGGTGGAGGTAATCGTGCGGCCAGAGGCCGATGGCATAGATAAAGGCGGCGGTGAGCAGGCTGGTGCGGATCCACGCCGCGAGGAGGCCTCCGGGCCGCTCCAGGCTTTCGTTGAAGGTGAGCCTGGCCACTTTGCCGAACAACAGGCGCAGCAGCAGCAGGACGATGCCGGCCCCCAGCAGGATCAGCGTGAAGGCGAGAGCGGTGGCCGCCGCCGGGGAATCCGAAAGACGCGTTCCCTGGATGAGCAGGGCGGCCAGCGGTTTGTAGAAAAGAAGGGTCACCAGCGTCATCAGAACGGCATTGATCAACCGCGGGAATTCGACGGACAGTCCCCGCCGCGAGCCCACGATGAGGCCGATGACCAACATGAGCCCGGCGGCAATATCGATGGTGTTGAAAACGGCGCCGAACATATCAGTCTGTCCGGCTTGGCGGACGGTTCGACGAGGACGTGGAAGGCGATTTCCGCCACTTTCGCAGGAACGAGGGTGACGCATTGGCGCCTCGACCGTCCGCGGGTTTGGCGGACGGCTTCGACGAACTCACCGCAGGCGGTTTGGGAAGATACGCCGACAAGGCGGCCAGGCGCTGGTCGGCGGAGTCCGCGCGGGGATCTTGGGGAAATCGCTGTTTGAATTGCGTGTAGGCTTTCGCCGCGTCCTCGGGCCGGTTGACCTGTTTGTCATAGAAACGCGCCAGTTGCCAGAGCGCGTCCGGGTTGCCGGGCTGGGTCTGGGAGGCCTGTTGCAGGGAGATCAGGGCGGTATCGAATTCATCGGTTTCAATGGCGACGGACGCCAGCGCCATGTGCGCCTCGTACCAGGTGTTGCTCAGGGCCACGGCCTGCTTATAGTGTTTGAGCGCCGGCTCGTTCTGTTTCCGGTTTTGCATGAACTGCCCCATGGCGAAATGAGCGCGGGCTTCGTCCGGACACCAGTTGAGTGCCTCGCGCAGGGCTTCCTCCTGGCGCGCCGGCTGGTTGTTGCGTTCGGCGTCCGACGCCGCCTGGAGGAAGAACGTGAGCGCGGCGTCCTTGCGTCCCGAGACGGCCAGGGCCTTCGCGTTCTTCATGATGTCGGCGAACGCGGCCACGGTTTTTTCCGATGAAAGCGGTTCGGCCTTGATGGGTTCCGGCGGTTTCGGGGGGACGATGGGAGGGGGCGCCGGCCTGCCCGCCGTCTTGGCGGCGACAGGTGGCGTGTTGGAGACCGGTGGAGCGGACGCGGCGGAGAGCTTCTTAACGGCATCACGGGCATTTTCCAGATAGGGGGATTCGCAGGGGCGGCGAAGCGCAGCCTTATAGTAGGCCAGCGCCTGCTCCCGATTGTTGAGCCAGGCTTGATTGAGAACGGCCAGATTGTAAATGGCGGGGACATAACCGGCATTGCTTTCCAACGCCTGGTTCAGGTAGGCGCCGGCCTTGTCCATATTGTTGACCTGCATTTCCAGCAGGGCCATGGCTGTCAAAACCCGGGGCGAATGGGGGGCGCGTTTAAGCGCCTCATTGAGAACGCGGCGGGCGTCATCGAGACGCTTGCTCCGGCGAAAAACGGAGGCCAGGAATTCCAGCGCGCGAGTATCCCGCGGGTCGAGTGTCGCCGCCTGCTCAAAAAGGAGGGTGGCCTGGGCGGTATCGCTGTTTTCATGGAGGACCACCGCCAGGTTGTAAACCGGCTCCATGGCCGCCGGGTTGAGCTGGCGGCCGGCGTTGAAGGCCTGGACGGCCTTGTCTTTGTTACCCAGCTCATACTGGGCGATGCCGATGAAGTTGCAGGCCTTCGCGTTTTCCACGGGGTTCTTGCGGGCCTGCGCCGACTGTTGGAAATACTCGATGCTCCGGGCATAGCGTTTCTTTTCCAGGGCGCGGACTCCGTTCTGGAAATCCCGCAGGCCAGGCTCCTCCCGACAACCGGTCAGGTCCAGCAAGCCCGCGGCCAATACCAGCCACGCGAAAAACGTCTTGTGTCTCATTCCCATATTCTCCTCACCCAATATGATTCGCGCTCTCCCCGAATCTTGCGCGAATCATGCCTTGACTTTCTGGGCGATTTTTAACGAGTTGACGGTAATCAATTCCCGGTAGTTTGTCGAGCCGACAATCATCTCCTTATACACCCGGTCCACGCCGCGGTAGCCGGCGCTCACGTCGTGAAAGGCGACAATGCCGCTTTGGACGACGAACGGCGACCATAAGGTGAAGTCCTGGGCGCAATGCTCGTAGGAATGGTTGCCGTCAATGAAGAGCATGCGGATGGGCTTGGTCCAGTCTTTGACGGCTTCTTCGGACGACTTGGGAATGGGCTGGATGTAATCGTCCAGGCCGGCGTTCTTGATGTTCAGCAGAAATTGCGGCAGCAGGGAGCCGTCCCGCTGCATGGCTTCGGACTCCGGCAGGCCCGGGGCGCCCTGGAAATGGTCGACGGCGGTCACTTTTTCGCGGCCCGCTTTTTTGCTTCCATCGGCGATCCAGCAGGTGGATTTGCCGAGGTAGCTGCCGATTTCGACGATTTCGCCCTGGCCCGGACCCTCGGAGGCAAAAAACCACAAGGTGTACCCCTCGACGGGAAACAGAAATCCCTCCAGGGGATGAAACCGGTTGGTCAGATCGAAGAACTCGGAAATGATTTTCAGCTTGGATAGAAACAACTGCATACTCGGGTCTCGGTGTTCTGGATTCGGGGTTCAGGAAAGCCTCTGCAAAGACAAAATCCTGGAAAGCATTAAAGTCACAACCAGGAATGAAGTCAAGCGCGGGTTCTGCCGGCCCGTTCCTGTTCGATCATCCGTTGAAATCGCATGCCGTTCTCGAAGCAGAGCGCCAGGAACGCGGCCTCGTCCTTCAGGGGATAAACATTCATGTTCGATTCCATGCTGACGCATTGGTCGTAGGACGAGAAGGCAATGATCCGGGCGAGCCGGGGCCAGTCCACCGTCCCCGTGAAGGGGGGCTTGTGCTGGTCGGCCGTTCCGTCGTTGTCATGGAGATGCAGGGAGATCAGGCGTTCCTTCCAGCGGTCGAGATGATCGAGGCCGCTTCCCCCCCCGAGCGCGTTGCCGTGTCCGGAATCGTAACACAGGCCGAGAAAACCCGGGCCATAGTCGGCGAACAGTTCGACGATGCGGGGAAACGTTCCGTTTTCGATGGCGATCCGCACGCGGCGTTTGCGCGCATACGGTTCCAGTGTGTCGAGCGAGCGGCGCAATTGCTCCATGGAGAGATCCTCGTGGCGGTCCTGCGCGGGGCTGTACGTGATGTGAAGGATGATGACGCCCCCGCCGAGCCGGGCCGTCATGTCGAGGCGGTTCTTGACGAGCTCCACGCCGGCCAGCCGTTCGTATTCGAAAACGGACATGTATTTCTTCTCCACGCCGTGGGAGGCGTGCAAGTCGAGCAGTTTCAGTCCGTACTGTTTCAACCAGCGGTCGATCTGGGCGATCTCCGGTTTGGCATAGACGAAATCGGTGTTCCATTGGTGGCACCAGTGCACGTGCGAGAACCCGGCCTCCGCGATCCGTTTCAGGTAGGGTTCGGGGCTCCAATGGGTCATTCCGGAGTAATCGGTGGTCATGGACAGCATGTGAATAGATCCTCCAAACGAAAGACTCTTTTGAGAACGCATAGTATCCTGCCGGCGGGCTTTCCGGCAATTCCAAAAAGAAAAAGGTTGAAATCGCAACGGCTTTCCGGTAAAAGCCTCGGTTGATCGCACGGGGAAGAAAGGGAATTATGAAAAAAGACATTCATCCGAAATACGCGGAAACGACCATCACCTGCATTTGCGGCAATGTGATCCACACCCGTTCGACGGGCAAGGATATGCGCATCAATGCCTGTTCGGCGTGCCACCCGTTCTTCACGGGCACGGCGAAATACGTGGATGCGACCGGCCGCGTCGAACAATTCCGCAAGCGGTATAAAGTCGCCGCCAAGTAGGTGGTGTTTTCCATCGCAGGCAGGCCGGGCGGTTTCAACTCCGCCCGGCCTGTTCGTTTTTCCGGAACGATCATGATTGACACGGCCTTCATCCGGCAGCTCTCCGCCCGGTTGGCGGAACTGGAAAAACAACTGTCCGATTCCGCCGCCGCGGCGCATCAGCCGAAGTTCCGGGACCGGATCCGCGAACACGCCCGCGTCCGCAAGTTGTTCGAAAAGGCGGAGGCCGTCATGCGCCTGCGAAAAGGCGTCGGGGACTGCCGGGAAATCCTGGGCCAGGCCGATGCCGATGCCGGCATGAAAGCCATGGCCCGCGAGGAGTTGGCGAAACTCGAGGCGGCGCTGCCCGCCGCGGAAAAGGACTGCCTGGTGGACATGCTTCCCCCCGACCCCACCGACAGCCGCAATACGATCATGGAAATCCGCGCCGGGACGGGCGGCGACGAGGCGGCCCTGTTTGCCGGCGATTTGTGCCGGATGTATTCGCGTTATGCCGAATCGCGGGGCTGGAAAGTCGGGCTGATCGACGCGAGTCCGTCCGAGCTTGGCGGCTACAAGGAAGTCGTCTTTTCCATTGAAGGCGAAGCCGTTTATCGGACGCTTCAATACGAGGGCGGCATCCACCGGGTCCAGCGGATCCCGATGACGGAGGCCTCGGGGCGCATTCATACCTCGGCGGCGACGGTGGCCGTCCTGCCCGAGGCGGAAGACGCGGACGAAATCGAGATCAAGCCGGAAGAGCTGCGGGTGGATGTGTTCCGCGCGTCCGGCGCCGGCGGCCAGCATGTGAACAAGACCGATTCCGCCATCCGGCTCACCCATCTGGCCACGGGCATCGTGGTGCAAAGCCAGGATGAGCGCTCCCAGGGCCGGAACCGGGAAAAGGCCATGCGCGTGCTCCGCTCGCGGTTGATGGCGTTCAACAAGCAGCGGGAAGACGAAAAGACCGGCGACAACCGCCGTTCGCAGATCGGCAGCGGGGATCGGAGCGGGCGCATCCGCACGTATAACTTTCCCCAAAACCGCCTGACCGATCACCGCATCAACCTGACGCTCTATAATCTGGATCGGATCATCGAGGGCGAGCTCGGGCCGGTTGTCACGGCCCTGCATGACCGCCATGTCGAGGAGCGCCTCAAGAATTTTTCCATGGATCGACTCTTCGGCGGCCAAGGAAAAAATTGACGTCTCGGAAGGTGGCTTGAGTTCGGGGTTCAGGTCAGAAGACTGGCTCCAATCGGTCGTGCGTGGGTCCCGACTCCGATCGGGACCACTCCGAGGTCCCAGTTGGAACTGGGACCCACGTGGGGGCGATCTGCCCGCAGTGCCTGCCCCGTCATGACGGGCTGCAGGCGGAGTGGGACTATGGCGGTGACCTTTACCGCTGCGAAGAGGCTTTCGTTACGAAGCAACTGAACCCTGAACCTTGATTGAATCTGCCGCCATGACCACCGTACAAGCCATCCTGTCCGAGACGACCGCCGTCCTGAACGCCGCCGGCATTGACGAGTCGCGCCTTCAAGCCGAATGGCTCGTCAGTCATGGTCTGTCCTGTCGGCGCCTCGAACTGTATGCCCGGTTCGGCGAGACGGTGGCTGTCGATGAGGCGGATCGGATCCGGGCGGGCGCGGAACGCCTTCGCAAGGGCGAGCCTTTGCAGTACGTCCTGGGCGAGGCGGACTTCATGGGCTTCATATTCAAAGTGGATCGCCGCTGCCTGATTCCCCGTCCGGAAACGGAGGGGTTGGTGCAGACGGTGCTGGACATCGGCGCCTTGTGGCGAAAGGGGCCGCCGGTGCTGTTGGATGTTGGAACCGGGTCCGGCTGCATCGTCATCAGTCTGGCCAGGCTCAGACTGGCGGGCCGTTACCGGGCGGTGGATATCAGCCCGGAAGCGTTGGCGCTCGCGAAAACCAATGCGGAACTGCATGGCGTGCGCGATCGAATCGGTTGGACGACAGGCGATATCTTCCTTCCGCCTTTTCTTCCCGGTCTGGATGCCGTGGTCTCCAATCCGCCCTATGTCCGGACCGGCGATTGGGCGCACCTTCCGTCGCACGTTCGGGATCACGAACCGCGCCTGGCCCTGGATGGCGGCCCTGATGGCCTGGCCGTCATTCGGAGGCTTGTCGGTGGCGCCGCTCTGGCGCTGCGACCGGGCGGCTGGCTGGCGATGGAGATCGGCGACACGCAGGGGCGGGCCGTGACGGAACAACTGCAGGAGGCCGGTTTTCGAAATATCCGAATCAGCCGCGATCTGGCCGGAAAAGACCGGTATGCGACGGCCCGGCGCGAAAAAGGCAGGGGCTGAAGGATGAAACCTGAAACGTGAAACCTGAAAACTGAAACCTGAATAAGGCTTGAATTCAATCCCTTGAAAGAAGATGATAATGAATTATGGACATGGCCTTGAAAACTGCGCGACCCAGCACGCCGGCGTTCCCGGACGGCGGGCAGTCTGCTGACGTGCCCGCCCTACAGGAAACGGCGATCGCGTTCTTCGGATTTTGTTCTGAATCCTTTGCGACCGCTGTTTGGAGGGGTTTGCAAGAGGCTCTCCATTTCAGGTTTCACCCGCCTGCAACGCTACCGGCCCGCCCCGACTCTCCGAGAGGTCGGGGCTACGCTTCAGG